>JAOPWF010000057.1 GCA_025965815.1 Mycobacterium sp. | reverse complement strand
TTTACAAGCGACTGACTGACGTGAGGAAGCTGTTGACTGTTCGCGACTCCGCGCCGGTGCGCTCGCTCGGAGCCCTGCGCGCGCTGGGAACCGAGCGGGGAACGTCCTACCCAAAGGGCCGAGGATTGTTTCACCAGGTCCTGTGGGTGGCCTTGTCGAGTCTTGTCTTCACGAAAGTATGGTGCCCAAACCGACTTCGTTGCGCGATCCTGCGCGCGCTCGGGGCAGACATCGGCAGCGGCGTGCTGATCCGGCATGACGTTCGGATCCAGTGGCCGTGGCGGCTGACGGTCGGCGACGACTCGTGGATCGGGGTCGGAGCAACCATCGCGAACCTGGAGCACCTCACCATCGGCTCGAACGTGTGCGTCTCGCAGGAGGCCTTTATCTGCACCGGTAGTCACGACTACCGGTCTCCGGTCTTCGAGTTCGACAATGCTCCGATCACCATCGAAGACGGAGTCTGGATAGCCGCCAGGGCAATGGTGCTGAGGGGTGTGACGGTGGGTGCACGATCGGTGGTGGGCGCCCAGGCGGTGGTCGTCAGCGATATTCCCGAGGGCTCCCTGGTCACCGCGCCCCTACCGACGGTTCGGCCGATTGTGAATGTAGGCAGGTGACGTGCGGATCCTGCACGCCGTCACCCTCATCAGCCCCGACGGCGCATATGGCGGCCCGGTCCGAGTAGCGCTGAATCAGGCGTCGGCGTTGCGCGCTCGAGGCCATTCGGTGACGCTCGCCGGGTCCCACCGAGGGTTTGACGTGCCGCCCGTGTCGCAGGAGGGTACGCCGCTGGTATTGCGGAGAGCTCACAGAGTGGTCCCGCGTTCCGGCTTCGCCGGCATCGCCGCGCCCAACCTGATTCAGTGGCTGCTCCGCTCTCGAGACGACTTCGACGTTATCCATATCCACCTGGCCCGCGACCTGGTCCTGATGCCCTTCGCCGCGCTGGTGCGGCGGCTGGGTATCCCCTTCGTCCTGCAGCCGCACGGGATGATCGTCCCTAGATCGAATGTCCTTGCGCCGGTTGTTGATTTCGTTGCCATCCGGCGGCTGCTGGGTGCGGCACACGAGGTTTTCTACTTGACGGCCGCCGAGCGTGATGCCCTCGACAGGGTGGCGGGCGGCGAGGCTCGCCTCAGGCCGTTGGCGAACGGTGTTCCGCTCTACGACGCGGCAACAAGAACCCGCGGGGTTCCCGAGGTGCTCTACCTCTCGCGCCTGCATGCGCGCAAGCGTCCGGTGGATTTCGTCACGGCAGCCCTAGAGCTCAACTCTCGCGGCATCTCGGCGGACTACACACTGGTAGGACCCGACGAGGGCGAGGCCAAACGGGTTCAGGCAGCGGCAGCGACCGCGCCCAACATACGCTGGGAGGGTTCGCTCGCGAGCGGCGACGGACCGGCGCGCATGCGTCGCGCGTCGCTGTTCGTCCTCCCGTCGGTCGGTGAGCCGTATCCCATGGCGGTTCTGGAGGCGATGTCGGTCGGTCTCCCTGTGGTAGTCACCGACGACTGCGGGTTGGCGCCAACTGTTCGCAAGTACAACTGCGGACTGGTGATCGAGCCCGGTCCGCACAATGTCGCACAGGCGGTCCACGAGCTTCTCTCGCAGCCAGACCTGGCCTGCGCGATGGGAGCACGAGGCCGCGCCGCCGTCGAGCGGGACCTCGGCATGGCGGGTGTCGGGAAGAGGCTGGAAGGGAGCTACTCGACTGCAGTCTCTACGTTGAGGCGGTCCGCATGAAAGCGCGGCTACGCGCGTCTCAGATCGCCACCGTCGTAGTGGCGGTGCTACTGGTTGCGGCGACCGCAATGACGACGCTGGCGCTCACCCGCGATACCTCCAGTGCACCCCCAGCGACACCCAACAACATGATTCGGGTGGCCGTGATCGGTGACTCCTACAGCTCCGGGTTGGGGAACAACGTGGTGTGGCCATCACTGCTCGCGGGCAGTGCCGACCTCAGCATCTCGAATGTCGCTTTTCCCGGCGCAGGGTATGTCGGCGGTACCGGAGAGAGCGGGCCGTTCGCCGGCCAGATCGACAAGGCGCTGGCGTCGAAGCCGGACATCATCGTCGTCTTCGGCGGCATCAACGATGTCGGGAAGTCCAAAGAGCTCATTACCCAATCGGCGATAGATTTGTTCGCCGGGCTCACCCGGCGGGCCCCAACCGCCCGCTTGATTGTGCTCGGTCCCCTCTGGCACGAGGATCCTGCTGAAGAAGCCTTCTACGCACTTGATTCTGCGGTCAACCAGGGTGCTGACGACACGCACACCACCTACATCTCGCTGATTCGGGAGACCTGGCTCGTCGGAGACGGCCTGATACAAAGCGACGGCATCCATCCAACAGACGAGGGCCAGTCAATATTGGCGCGTCAATTCGGCCCCGTGCTGCTGCGTGAGATTCGTCAGCGGGATAACGGAGTCCGGCCATGAAACGCGTTGGCTGGCGCCGCTTGAGCGTCGTTCGACCCTCGACCTTCTTCGTCACGATATTGGCTATCGCAGCTGCCGTCGGCATCGGATTCGTCACAATCGGCGTTCCGGCGCCCGCCGCGTCCGTACCGGCGTCTGCGGCGGCGCGGGACGCACTTCCCAGCGTCGGGACCGGGCACCAGCCGTCAGCGTTGTTCATCGGCGACAGCTATACGATGGGCCCAAACGCGTTGTCGGATCTTGGCTATGCCTGCCTGGCGGCGACGAATATGGGTTGGGAATGCAATCTGGCCAACCAGCCCGCAACCGGATACATATCCGGCGGCGAAGGACAACGACTGCCAAGACTGCCCGGCGCACTCGACGAGAATTCCACGTCATACCTCGAGCGATTCCCTCGACTCCGTCCGCTGTACCACGCGGACGTCGTCGTTCTCGATGGCGGCCGCAATGATATCCGATTCGGCATCTACTACCTGCGCAACATGTTCGAAGCCACAATCAGGCGAGCGATTGAAGCATGGCCCAACAGCCACATCGTGGTGATCGCACCCTGGTTCATCCAGTCACCGACCATCGAGGTTCCTGATGTTCCCGGCCTGACATTCGCCGGATATCTCCGACAGAGTTTGCGCTCGTTTCCGGAGTTCGACGGCGTGACCTACATCGATCCCGGTGCCCTTGGCTGGTTCAAGGACATGGACATCAGACCCTATGTGGCCGACGACGGAATTCACCCGAATCTCGAAGGCCATCGAAAAATTGGTGAGCTGCTGACAGCCGCCCTCATCCAGGACGGGCTTGCGAACGTCAAATGAGCGAAACGCTGAGAAGCTACCTGGTCGTGCTCCGCCGTTGGTGGCGGATCGTGGCAGCAGTCCCCTTGATCTTCCTGACCGCAGCCGCCATCTATTTGGTCCAGAAGCCGGCCGAGTATCAGTCGACGGCGGTGCTTTTCGTGTCTACTCCACGCGATGATTCCCAAACTTCCTACCGTGGGGACGCGTACTCCAAAGAGCGGATGGCCTCGTACACCGTTCTCAGCCAGAGTCCGGAGATTGCCCAGCGAGTCATCAATGACGTGGGCCTCAAAACGGATCCCGCCACGCTCGTCGCGGGCACGAAATTGGCGCCCATCCCCGAGACGGTTCTGCTGGCGCTGACCACCACCAGCGAGAGCCCGCAACAGGCTCAGGCCGTCGGTGTTGCTTACGTCGAGGAACTCCGCCGCAGTATCGCCGCGCTGGAGGCCGTCCCCGGCGCCCTGATACCGCGGGCCGAACTGATCACCGTGCAACCACCGACATTCAGCGACGCCCCCGGCGGTTATCCGGCATGGAAGATCCTCGGTGTCGCGGGAGGCCTCGGGCTCGTCCTCGGCGCCTTGGCCGCGGTCACCATCTCCCTGCTCGATGGGCGGGTACGCCGCCCCGAGGATGCGGCCGAGGCGACCGGTACACCGGTGCTGGCCGAGTTCGCCTCCTCGGTTCCGTGGGAGGAGCTGGCCGCGCAACCGTGGGCGAGTGAGTCCGGACGGCAGCTTCGCACTCCGCTCGACCGGCTGGCCATCCTCGGATCGAGGGTCATCATCGTGGCGTCGGCCGAAGCCGGCGCCGGGAAGACCGGTGTCGCACTGACGATCTCCCGCGCGCTTGCGGACCGCGGATCGTCTGTTGCCCTGGTCGACTTCGACTCCCGGGGGTCTCGCCTCGCTTCCGCGCTGACGCTCGGCGACCCGAAGACCGTGGGCGGCCTCGTTGACGAGGGCGGTCACACCGACGCCGACACTGCGGACGGCAACGGTCGACATCATCACCCGCCGTCGACGGTCGTTGTCGACGATCTGCCCCCGCCGAACTGGAACGGCGTCGCCGTCATCCCGTTCGGCGCGCCCGAGGACAACCCCGGGTCCACGGCAGACGATCCGCGGGTGGCGTCGTTGTTCGAGGCGCTCCGCAGCCGCTACCAGTGGGTCGTCGTCGACACACCGGCGGCGGCCGAAGCCAGCGACGCCGTACGGTTGGCCCACAACTCCGATGCAGTGCTCCTGATTGCGAAGGCGGGGCACACGCCGTTCGACGATCTGCGGAGAACTTCTGACGAGTTGACCCGCGCTGGAGCGCAGATCACAGGTGTCGTGTTTGTCGATGAAGCCGCACGGCCACTCCTAAGCGCGCCCCGGAACGCGTACCTGTTGGGCAGGCCTGAGGGTCGGCGCGCTCTCGACCAACCGATTTACTGATGGAGCAAGGAGACTCGCTTGGAGTTCAGCCGAATCTTCGCCGTGATCCGCCGCAGGTGGTGGATCCTGGTCGTCACTGTGCTGGTGGGTGTCGCCACGGGGTTTGTCGTCACCCGCGTGACCACGCCCGAGTACACATCGACGGCAAGGTTGTTCGTCTCCACCACAGGTGGGACCAGCTCCACCGAGTCCTACTCCGGTGAGCAGTTTTCGCAGGCACGTGCGGCCTCCTACGCCCACATGATGACCAGCGAACTGCTGGCCCAGCGTGTCGTCGACGAACTCGGGCTACCGATGTCCGCGGCCGAACTCTCCTCGAAGGTCACCGCCGTCATCGTGCCCAGGACGGTGCTTCTCGACATATCCGCGACCGATCGATCCCCGGAGCGGGCGGCCGCTATCGCGAACACCCTGGCCGCCACGTTCATCGCCTTTGCCGGTCCGCTGGAGACGCCGGCCGGGCAGACGCAGCCCCGCTCGACGATCACCGTCGTGAGCGCGGCCGAAAAGCCGTCCTCCCCGAGCGCGCCGAAGCTGTCGACAAACCTGTTCTACGGCGCACTGGGCGGTTTCGTTGTCGGTGTCGGTGTCGTGGTGCTGACCACGGTGTTCTCCCGCCGGATCCGATCCGCCGACGAACTCGCCCGGATCACCGGAACGGCGGGGCTCGGCCCGATCAAGACACCCGACCGCAAACCCCAAGCTCGGTCCGCACAGCTGGTGAATTGGCAGGGGCCGGAGGCCGAAGGATTCCGGCGGCTGCGGGTGCAGATAGAAGCTCACGACCCTGCCCCGCAGGTGCTGCTGTTGGCGTCGGCATCGGCCGGCAAGTCCGCCGCCAATTTCGCCGTCGACCTCGCCGTTGCGTTCTGCGAGGCAGGACGCACCACCGCGGTGGTAGGCACCGACCCGCAGTTCGGGTCGGTGGCGTCGGGACTGGGACTGGCCGACGACAGCCCCGGACTCGCCGAGCGGCTGGAAGGACAGTTGCCGTTCGAGAATGTCGTCCACTCCACGGAGCGTTCGAACCTGTTCGTGGTCCCCCCCGGCGGCGGCTCGGACGTCGAGCCGCTGTTGTCGTCACCCGCGATGAGCGGATTCGTCGACGATCTCCGGAAATACTTCGATCGGATCATCGTCGTCACGCCTGCGATCAGGGACAGCAGCGCCGCGTCGGTGCTGTCGGCGATCGCCGACGCCGACCTGCTGCTGGTTGATGCCAAGGCTGCCCGCCGCGGCGACGTCGAGAATGCGGTCAGCGAGCTCAAAGCGGCGCGCGCTCACCTGGTCGGAGCCGTCCTCGCGAAAGCGTGATTCGCACGCCAGCAAATTGTGACGACCCTCACGCAATGGTCAATGAATTAGCTGGCGAACGTCACAGCAAATGCACAGTCGGCGCAGGAACGAGC
>JAOPWF010000056.1 GCA_025965815.1 Mycobacterium sp. | reverse complement strand
TTTCCACATGGCCCATTTCATCGACAAGGCTAAATACCGACTCGATGTCCAGCACCCCAAGTATGTCGATGCCGTCATTCTCGACCGCATCGCGGACGCCGCTGACCGCGGCGTCAAAGTTCACGTTCTGTGTGGCGGGCGGCACGGCATCAGCGATTGGGACATTCTGGACACATTCGCATCGCTGCGCACACTGAAACGCTTCGGCGTGAAAGTGCACAAACAGAAGAACCTGCGGGTCCATGCAAAGCTGCTCATTGTTGACAATGCGCATGCCCTGGTTGGCTCGATGAATATCGACCGCAGCGCCTTCGATTTGCGTCGAGAGTTGGGCATCACAATAGGCGATCCGGCCGTCATCGCGCGGTTGAACGAGGTGTTCGACACGGACTGGAACCTTTCTCACCCGTACGATCCTCCGGATCCACTGGATCCGTCTCAGCACACAGAGATTGACTTTCCGCACGATGAAGACCTCATCCATGAGTGAGGTCGAACCACCACGCGAGAAGGTTTCGCTGTTCGAGCTGGCGTCGACGTTCAATCACATTGCACTCGCCTCATTTGGCGGCGGCCTGTCCGCGTGGTCGCGCGAAGTACTGGTGATCGAGAAGCACTGGATGGGCGAAGAAGAGTTTCTCAGCGCCGTGACGATGTGCCGGATCCTGCCCGGCGCCAATCAGGTGAACATGGCGGTGTTGGTCGGCACCAAGATGGGTGGTGTCCGAGGTGCGATCGCAGCCGTATTCGGCCTGTGTCTCCTGCCCCTGGTTTTTATTCTGGTGATGGGGTACATGTACTTCCGCTTCAAAGAGTTGCCGGCGGTGAAAGGCGTCCTGCACGGCGCGTCCGCGGCCGCCGTGGCGCTCACCTTGGCCATGGTGATCAAGACCGGCCAGAAGTGCTTGACCGGACTGGTGCCCGTCCTGCTTTTCGTCGCCAGCTTCGCTCTGAACGGCCTCCTGCGGTGGCCACTGCTGGAAACTCTCGCCATCCTTGCTCCGCTCAGCCTGCTCTGGGCGTGGCCGAGAAGAGCCGCCGCATGAGCACCTACGTCCACTTGGCGATCCTGTTCGGTTCGCTGTCGTTGCTTTCGATTGGTGGTGGAAACGCGGTCCTGCCGGAAATGCATCTGCAAGCGGTGCGCGGATATCACTGGCTCACTGACTCTCAGTTCGGCGATATCTTCGCCATTTCCCAAGCCGCGCCGGGGCCGAGCATTCTCATTGTCGCATTGGTCGGTTATGCCGCTGGGCTCTCGGTCGGTGGAGTTGTCGGAGGAATCGTCGGGGGAGTCGTCGCTACGGTTTCAATGGTGCTTCCGGCAGCGACACTGATGTATGCCGTCACGCTCTCTTGGCAGAAGGCGCAGAAATCTCGATTGCGATACGCAGTCGAGAAGGGCTTCGCTCCGCTGACCGTGGGCCTCATACTGGCAACCGCGCTGGTGATGAGCCGGGCCGCCGACCACGACTGGCGGGCATATCTCCTTACCGGCGTGTGCACCGCGATCTTCCTGTTCACCAAGATGAACCCACTGATTGTGGTGGGCGCCGCAGGGCTGATCGGCTATCTCGGCGTGGTCTGATCCGCTCAACAGCCGCCTGATCGCCTCCCGCGAACGCGGGAAGCTAATTGACCTGATCCATTGTTGAGGTTTTACCGTGAGAGCCATGAGTATCGAATCGGTCGCCAGTCGCACCGTGTATGCGTCGGCGACGGTGGTGTGGTTGGCGCTGGTGATCACCGGGGTGGCGCTGGCCGAGGCCGCCGTGTCGCTCATCACCCGGTGGCTGTCGTCGACGATCGGTGACCTGCACGGCATTTCCTTCACCGCCGAGCCAGGGCAGATGATCTCGCTGGTCGGCTCGTCGGGTGTGGGCAAGTCGACGACGGCCTCGCTGCTGGCCCGGCTGGCCGACGTCGACTCGGACATGCCTGACGGTCTGGACACCGTCGTCGGGGAGCGCGGCTACCGGCTCTCGGGCGCCCAGCGGCAGCGGCTGATCATTGCGAGGCTGCTGCTGGGGAAATCGTGGGTGGTGGTGCTCGACGAGGCGACGGCGTCGCTGGACTCGGCGTCCGAGGCCGCGGTGCAGCAGGCGCTGGCCGAAGCGCTGGCCGGTCGGACGTCGATCGTCATCGCGCACCAGTTGTCGACGATCCGGGCCGCCGACGCGATCCTGGTCGTCGAGGACGGCCGCAGCGTCGAACGCGGCACCCATGAGCAGCTGCTGGTCCGCGGCGGTCGGTATGCCGAGCTGTGCGAGACGCCGTTCGGCGAGGACGCTGTTGCCGCGTGACGGCCGCGCAACAGCTATTCATTTGCCGGTCGTGCGATGATCGGAATTGGCTGACAGGCCGTGGCGTTGATGTGGGCGGTTGTGCCGGCGCCATCTGTGAGCGCCCGCGTGGCGCACCGGAATCAGGGGGACACATCCGTCATGGATGAAGCTGTGGATCAGGCACCGCGCGTGCCGGTTGAGGGCGGACTGCGCTCTGAACCGGCCATCGCGGCGCCACCGGCGCGGCTGCGGCCGGGGTCGGATCTGCGGCGGCTGCTGCCCTATCTGATTCCCTACCGGGCGCGCTGGATCGCCATGGTCACGGTCGCGATCGCGAGCCTCGGCGCCACCGTCGCGATCCCGCTGATGACGAAGGCGGTGATTGACGGACCCGTGCGCCACCAGGACCAGCACGGCCTGTGGGTGCTCGGGACCGCGGCGGTGGCCGTCGGGATATCCGAGGCCGTGCTGTGGTTCATCCGGCGCTGGCTCGTCTCTCGCGCGACCATGGGCGTTGAGGCGGACATCCGCAAAGACCTCTACGCGCGCCTGCAGATCCTGCCGATGTCGTTCCACGGACAATGGCAGTCCGGGCAGCTGCTGTCGCGAATCATGAACGATCTGAGCACAATTCGCCGCTTCCTGTCCTTCGGGTTGGTCTTCCTGCTGCTCAACATCCTGCAGATCACGGTAGTAACGGCGATCCTGCTGGCGATGTACTGGCCGCTCGGTGTCGTCGTCCTGGTGTCGATCATGCCGATCGCCCTCACCGTCCTGCACTTCCAGCGGACGTTCACCCAGTTGTCGCGGGAGGCGCAGGACCAGTCCGGCCAGGTCGCGACGCAGGTCGAGGAGTCCGCGCTGGGCCTGCGGGTAGTCAAGTCGTTCGGCCGCGACGAGTATGTCTTCGACCGGTTCGACGAGCAGGTCACCGCGCTCTATGACATTCAGGTTCGCAAGGTTTCAGTGTCGGCGAAGTTCTGGACGCTGCTGGAGGTCATCCCCAACCTGACCCTGATCGTCGTCCTGGGTTTCGGCGCGTACGCGGCGGGACACGGCCTCGTCACGATGGGGACGCTCGTCGCGTTCATCACGATGATGCTGTCGTTGGTGTGGCCCATCGCGTCCCTCGGATTCCTGCTGTCGATGACGCAGGAGTCGATGACCGCAGCGAACCGGATCGCCGAGATCTTCGATGCGCCACGCGAGATCACCGACGGTCCGCGGGCCGAGGCGCCGCGCGGCGGACGATTGGAACTCATTGACGTGGGCTTCCGCTTCCCCGACACAGCGGAATGGGCGTTACGGCACGTCGCCGTCACCGTCGAGCCCGGCGAAACGCTCGCACTCGTCGGGTCCACCGGGTCGGGCAAGTCGGTGCTGGCAGCTCTGTTCTCCCGGCTCTACGACGTGTCGGAGGGGCAGATCCGCATCGATGGCCAGGACATCCGCGACCTGAGCCTGCCCGCCCTGCGGCAGGCGGTGGCCACCGCGTTCGAGGACCCCACGCTGTTCTCCATGTCGGTCGCTGAGAACCTGCGGCTGGGACGGCCCGACGCGACGGACGAGCAACTCGCCCAGGCCGTCGACGTCGCCGCGGCACAGTTCGTCTACGACCTGCCCTTCGCCCTGGACACCCGCATCGGGGAGCAGGGCATGAGTCTGTCCGGCGGTCAGCGCCAGCGGCTCTCGCTGGCGCGCGCGATTCTCGCCGCGCCCAGGATCCTTGTCCTCGACGACACCCTGTCCGCATTGGATGTGCACACCGAGGCGATCGTCGAGGAGGCGTTGCGCCGGGTCCTGCACGCGGTCACCGGTGTCGTGGTCGCGCACCGGGCGTCGACCGTGCTGCTTGCCGACAGGGTGGCGCTGCTGGAAGGCGGCACCATCACCCATGTCGGCACCCATGCCGAGTTGCTCGCCCGGGTGCCGCAGTACCGCTATCTGCTGGCCGCCGACGACGAACTCGACGATAACCTCGAGCGCACCTGCGCATGGGAGGACGACGAGGAGCTGAATCGGCTCGATCACGTGCACGAGGAGCGGGAGGCCACCGATGCGGCCTGCGCCGACTCCGGGCCGCACGAGTTCGCGACGTCGGAGGCCGAGCGCCGATGACCGCGACCGATACGGCCCCGACACATGTCCCCGACGACCCGGATGACGACGGCGTCTACCGGTGGCGTGGTCGCGTCGCCGACGAACAGGACGACGACCTCCCGATCGACGAGGCGTTGCCCCGCCGCCGTGAAGCGCGTTCCCTGCTGGGTTCGCTACTGCGGCCGTTTCGTCTGACGGTCGGCCTGCTGGCACTGGTCGTGGTGGTGGAAAACGTTGCACGCCTATCGGTCCCGTTGCTTGTCCAGCGGGGCATCGACCACGGTGTGCCGCCGCTGTTGGCAGGTGGCTCGGCACGTGAGCTGCTGATCGTCGTCGGAGCGCTGTGCGGCGTGGTGCTGGTTCAGGCCACGAGCCGGATGTTCTTTCTCAAGCGGTCCGGACGGATCGGCCAGCAGGTGCTGCTGGAATTGCGGCGGCGGGTGTTTCGGCATTTTCAGCGGCTCGACGTGGCCTTCCACGACCGCTATACGTCGGGCCGGGTGGTGAGCCGATCGACGAATGACGTCGAGGCGATCCAGGACATGCTGGAGACCGGCTTCGACAGTCTCATCACGGCGGTGCTCACGCTGATCGGAACGTCGATCCTGCTCGTCGTCCTCGACGTGCGGCTCGGGCTGATGTGTCTGGTGGCCTTTCCCATCCTGGTGGCCCTGGTGTGGTGGTTCCGCGACGAATCGTCCAAGACCTACCGCAAGGTCCGGGAGAGCGCGGCCCTGGTGATCGTGCAGTTCGTCGAGACCATGACCGGTATCAAGGCGGTGCAGGCCTACCGACGCGAACCGCGCAACCAGGAGATCTTCGAAGACATCGCGGATCGCTATCGCGACATCAACGAGAGAACGTTCCGTCTGCTGGCCATCTTCATGCCCGGGGTCAAGCTCGTCGGCAACCTCACCACCGGCGTGGTGCTGCTCTACGGCGGATATCGGGTCCTGCACGGCCAGATGACGATCGGCACGCTCGCGGCCTTCCTACTGTATCTGCGGATGTTCTTCGAGCCGATGCAGGACATCTCGCAGTTCTTCAACACCTTCCAGTCCGCGTCGTCGGCGTTGGAGAAGTTGGCGGGTGTGCTCGCCGAACGGCCGGGCATCAAGGATCCGGTGCACCCGGTCAAGCTGGATTCGGTGCGCGGAGACGTCACGTTCGACGACGTGCAGTTCTCGTACGTACCGGATCGTCCTGTGCTGCCGGGACTTTCGCTGACGGTGCCGGCCGGCCAGACCGTCGCCCTGGTCGGGACCACCGGCGCGGGCAAGACCACCATCGCCAAGCTGATCGCCAGGTTCTACGACCCGGCCTCCGGCTCGGTGCGGTTGGACGGCGTCGACTTGCGCGACCTAAAGCAGAGCGAGCTACGCCGGCACGTGGTGATGGTGACGCAGGAGAACTTCATGTTCGAGGGCACCGTCGCCGACAACATCCGGTTCGGCCGCCCGGACGCCACCGATGTGCAGGTGCGGGCCGCCGCCGCGGCGGTCGGCGCCGATCGGTTCATCGACACGCTGCCGGACGGCTACGACACCGACGTCGCCAAGCGCGGCGGCCGGTTGTCCGCCGGTCAGCGGCAGCTGATCGCCTTCGCGCGGGCGTTCCTGGCCGATCCGGACGTGCTGATCCTCGACGAGGCGACGTCGTCGCTCGACATCCCCAGTGAGCGCATGGTGCAGCGGGCGCTGGAGACGGTGCTGGCCGACCGGACCGCACTGGTCATCGCCCACCGGCTCTCGACTGTCGAGGTGGCCGACCGGGTACTGGTGCTCGAGCACGGACAGATCGTCGAGGACGGCCCGCCCGACGAACTCATCGGCCAAACCGGCGGCAGATACGCGGCGTTGCATCAGGCGTGGGTGGCGTCCCTCGCCTGATCCGGCGCGCGTCGGCGGGCGGGGCCACCGAGATGGTCATCAGGGCTGTGGTTTCGGGAGGGATCACGACCTTGGCGGCAATGTCGCTGAGTGACTTGATCAGCGGTAGACCAACCCGGACAGCCGCCAGGCCAGCATGCGGCGAACCGCAGGGATACGGGCAGTGAGCCTGATCGCCACGTTGCGCGCCGGACGCGCGGCCCGCGGCAGCGTCGCAAGCGTGGTCAGTCGACCGGTGAGCTCCAGGACCTGCTCGGCCATCGGCCGCCGTGCCTGGCTGTAGGCGTCCAGCAGCTCATCGGGTCCGTCCCCCAGCACCCCGGCCAGGGCGTCGGCCAGCGCCATGGCGTCCTGGATACCGAGGTTCATGCCCTGCCCGCCCGCCGGGCTGTGCACGTGCGCGGCATCGCCGGCCAGCAGCAACCGGCCGGCCCGAAAAGTGTCCGCCAGGCAGTGATGAATCCGGAATCGCGACCCCCACACCAGATCGGTGACGATCGTGCGGCCCGCACCGAGCCCGCGGGTGTCGAGCAACTCTTGGATGAATGCGATCGACGGCTCCTCGGGTGCATCCACCGTCGGAGCGACTATGCGGTGGATCCCGCCGGGCAGCGGCGCCACGACGGTCAGGCCTGCCTTGGCCCAGAACAGGATGACCTCGTCGTCGGGCGCAACACCGGTCAGCCGCACATCGGCGAGGGTGAAGGACTCGGCGTATTTCGAGCCGCGGAAACCAATGCCGGCCTGCTCGCGAACTGCGCTTTGGAAACCGTCGGCGCCGACGGCATAGTGCGCCCGAATGGCGTCGCCGTCGTCGAAGGTCGCCGTGACTGCGTCCACGTCCCTGCGCGACAGCGACCAGCGTCTTCGGCCGGACCACTTCGCCGCCGAGTTCGATCAGCCGATCGAGCAGCACCTTCTCGGTCGTGGACTGCGGAAGCGCCAGCGTGTACGGGTAGTCGGTCGGCAGCACGCTGAAATCGATAGCGATCAACGTCCGTCGGCGGTCCCTGATAGTGAACCGGGGCGCCTGAATGCCTTCCTTCACGAGGCGCCGTGCCACGTCGAGGTCTTCGAGGACTTCCAGCGTGCGGGCATTGATCGCAACGGCACGCGACGTGTTGGCGCCCGCGGGCAGCCGGTCGACGACCGTGGCATGGACGTCACGGGCGGCCAGCGCGGCGCCCAGGGCGAGCCCGGTGGGTCCGGCCCCCACCACGAGGACATCGGTGTCATACATCTGCGTCTCCTTCGTCCGAAATGCCAACACTCGTTGGCAAAATTCCATGTTGCTCCGCATTGCGACAGAAGTCAACGCCTGTTGGCCTACACTTGTTGGCATGGGTAAGAAGTCGGATCAGACGAAAACGGCGATCCTCGCCGCCGCCCGGGACCAGTTCGCCGAATCCGGGTTCGAGGGAGCGACCATCCGCGCGATTGCGGCCGACGCGAACATCGATCCGTCGATGGTCATGCGGTACTTCGGCAGTAAGGATCAGCTCTTCGCCGCCGTTGCGGACTTTGATCTGAGGTTTCCCGATCTCTCCGGCGTGGCGCCCGACGAACTGGGGTCGCGGATGGTGGCGCATTTCTTCGAGCGCTGGGAGGGGGATGACGCCCTGATCGTGCTGTTGCGATCTAGTGCCACGAATGCCGAAGCGGCCCAACGGATGCGGGAGATCTTCGTGGCCCAGCTGCTGCCGGCGATCAAACCGCTGATGCCCGACGATGCGCCGTACCGGGCCGGCCTGATCGCGACGCAGATTCTCGGCATGGCGTTGTGCCGCTTCGTGCTGCGCCTGCCGCCGGTCGTCGACATGTCCCGCGACGCGGTGATCGCCTGGCTGGGGCCGACGTTGCAGCGGTATCTCCGCGAAGAGGATGTTACGGCTTGACGTAAATTTCGGCGCGCCGTAATAATTTGAACATGTGGACCCCGACCCTCATCCTGCTGGCGCTCGTTGTGCTGGCAGCGGGTATCTCGCTCGGTGGCGGACTCTACGAATATCTCGTCGTCGACCCGTTCTGGCCGAAGCGGCCCGGCATCATCTCGCCCACCCGTGGCGGCATCTCGCGGCGCCGGTTCTGGATCCCCGCGCACTCGGTTTTCGAGGTGCTGCTCGTCGTCGCCCTGATCGTCACCTGGGGCCGTCCCGAGGTCCGCATCGCGCTAGTGGTGGCATTGGTCAGCCACATCGTGATGCGGGTGTGGTCGCTGGTCGATTTCGTGCCCAAGGCACTCGCCTTCGAGCGGGACGATCCGGCCAGCATCGATCCGGCCGCGGCGACCCGGTGGACCCGTCGCAGCCTGTTGCGCCTGCCACTGGTCCTGGTGACCTGTGGCGCCGTCCTGACGGCACTGGTGGCCAGCCCCGTGTGCCCGGTATGAACGCGCAACGCTCCCGCCTCGAGCTGCTGGCCGATCTGCGGCGGGTGGGCCGCGAGCACAGCGACGCTACGGTGCTGTTCCACGCGTCGATCGCGACTGCGCTCGGCCTGCATCCCACCGACTACAAGGCGCTCGGGGTGCTGGACCGGGTCGGGCCGATGAGCGCCGGCGACCTCGCCAGGCACACCGGGCTGGCCGCCGCCTCGGTCACCAATCTCGTCGACCGACTGGAAGCGAAGGGCTTCGTGCAGCGCGAGGCCGACCCGTCCGACAGGCGCCGGGTGCTGCTGCGCGCCGTCATCGATCAACCCGCCGCGGCCGATGCCTTCGCCTCCACGAACGCGTCGCTGGCCCAGTTGTGGGACCGCTACTCCTACGGCGAACTGGCCATCATCGCCCACTTTCTGGCCGCCAACACCGAGCGGCTGCGCGCGGAGACAGAAGCCGTCAGCCGCTCGGGTGCAGCCGCTCCAGCGCCCGGCGAAAGTCACCGATCGGATTCGCGTCCGGCAGCACGGCGCGGACGTCCCGAAGCGCGTCCGCCACGCTGAGGCCACGCAGGCGGGCGCCGTAGATCGCCGCCACGGTCGGCGTCCGGCTCTGCGCCTGCACGCAGTGGATCAGCACGGTCCGCCCCTCGTGGCGGAGCTGCTCCACGGTGCGCACCGTGTCGAGCAGTACGAAGTCCAGGTTCGCGTTGGCCGCCGACTGGTCGATGAGCCGGACGTCGACATGCTCGGCACCGTCGGGCACATCCTCGTCGGCGACACGGCACAGCGACACAACGGCATTCACGCCCACAGGCAGCGAGCGCAGCGCCCCGATCCCGCCGATCCAGACGCCGTCGTCCTGGGGATGACGGGCGAGGGCTCCCGTTGCGTAGCCGCGGTAGTCGACGACATCCGGCGTTCCGCCCCGCACGACGGCGCATGCCAGATTCACGAGACCGCGCGAACGGATCCCCGGCCAGCCGTGCAGCAGGCGTCGCCATTGCGCCGGCACCGCGGACGCCCCGTGCGCGGCGCCAAGCAGGCCGCCGGCGATCGCGGCGACGGTGTCCGTGTCGTTGCCCGCACGCACGGCGGCGTCGAGTGCCAGCCGGAGGTGGTCGGCGCGGAAGACGCCGGACGCCGGATCATCCCCCGGGACCGGCGTGGTGGCGATCGCCGACCACGCGGCCTGCAGCGCGGCGACCACCCAACCGTTGTTCGCGAAGTCGGACGGACGCGACGACTCGGCGGCGCTCAACCGGTCAGCCCACAC
>JAOPWF010000046.1 GCA_025965815.1 Mycobacterium sp. | reverse complement strand
AACTCGCCACCACCAACCACATCACCACCACCATCACCAACACCGGCCGCCTCGCCTGGAACGGCCACCTCAACCACGCCCACCACCCCGACGAACTCCTCCGGGAAGAATCCGACGACGGATGACCGCGCTAGAAGACAGCCAGCGCGGTGGCGGCCAGCGTCGCGGCGCACATCGACGGGCCGTGCGGCACCGTCGGACCGGATCGCCGCAGCACGGCCACGATGGCCCACAGCGCGGTGAAGACTGGAGCGCCGAGGGCGGCCAGCAGCCAGACGTCGACGCCGAAACAGCCGGTGAGCGCGCCCAACCCGATCGCGAGTTTCACATCACCCGCACCCATCGCCGCCGGCGCGACCGCATGCACCGCCAGGTAGATCCCGGCGAGCGCTGCGGCTCCGGCAAGCGCAGACGGTCCACGCCCGGCCACGAACGACTCCAGCAGAATCACCGCAGCGCCGGCCAGCGTCAGCGAGTTGGGCAAGCGGCGATGCCGGATGTCGTAAACGCTGAGCGCCGCGGTCCACATCACGACAGCGACGAGCCCCACCCCCATCTTCGGAGGCTAACGCGACTCGAGGACCGCCCTCATCGCCTCTTTCGGTGCAGGGCGGCCGGTGAACTGCTCCACTTGCGCGAACGCCTGGTTCAGCAGCATCTGCAGGCCGTCGATCACCGTGCCGCCTCCCGACTCCACCGCAGCCGCCAGTGGCGTCGGCCACGGATCGTAGATCGCGTCGAGCAGCACCGGGACGCTTGCGAAGGTGGACTGGTACCGGGCGGCGGCCTCGGACGGGATGGTGCTCACCAGGACGTCGGACGCTGCGACGGCGGCGGCCACCTCCGGCCCGTCGAGATCGCACCAGCGTGCCTGCGCGCCCACGGCCGTGGCCAGATCGATGAGCGGGGCGGCCCGCTCGGCGTTGCGCGCGACGACCGCGATGTGCCGGACCCCGAGTTCGGCGAGGCCGACCACCGCGGCAGGCGCGGTCCCGCCGGAACCCAGCACCATCGCGGCCTCCAACCCGCTCACACCCGCCGATCCCAAAGCCCCGATCACCCCGTCGACGTCGGTGTTGTCGGCGCGCCAGCCGCGCGGCGTCCGCACCAGGGTGTTGGCCGATCCCAACCGTTCGGCGCGCGGGGTGCGTTCGTCGGCGAACCGCAGGGCCGCGAACTTGCCCGGCATGGTGACCGACACGCCGACCCACTCGGGCCCGAAATCGCTTACAAGGCCGGGCAATTGCTCCGCGGAGCACTCGATGCGCTCATAGGTCCAGCCATCGAGGCCGAGCGCCCGATAGGCGGCCAGATGCAGTTGCGGCGAGCGGGAATGCGCGATGGGCTTGCCGAGTACCGCTGCTCTTCGGGCCGCGGTTCCCTCACCGCGCACTGTCGAGGACACCATTGCGCTTCGCAAGCTCGATATTCGCCAGGTGCTGCTCGTAGTCCCTGGTGAACAGCGTGGTGCCCTGCATGTCGACGGTGACGAAGTACAGCCAGTCCCCCGTCTCGGGGCGTTCGGCGGTCGCCAACGCCGGGTCGCCGGGCGAGCAGATGGGGGTCGCGGGCAGGCCGTCGGACATGTAGGTGTTCCACGGTGTGTTCTGGGCGCGGTCGGCGTCGCTGGTGGCCACCTCCTGCCGGTCCAGCGAATAGTTCACCGTGGAGTCGAACTCCAGCTTCCGCCGCTCCTGCAGCCGGTTGTAGATGACCCGGGCCACCTTCGCGAAGTCGGCCGGCTTGGATTCGCGCTGCACCAGGGACGCCACGATCAGGATCTGGTATGGCGACATGTTCATACTCTTCGCCGTGTCGAGCAGTCCGCCCTGCGCGTACTGGCTGGCGCTCGCGCCGACCAGGTTGGACAGGATCTCCTGCGGCGTGGCGGAGGGATCGATGTTCCACGTTCCGGGTGCGATCAGCCCCTCGAGCCGTCGGTGATCGTCGCCCATCGCAGCCACCGGCTTGGCCGCCCAGTCCGGAACCGCCAGCGCCGCGGGCGTCGCAGAGCCGGCCGCCTGGCGCAGGTCGTCAACCGACACGCAGCGCCGCTGGCCGTCGAGGTTCACACACGTGGCCTTCGAGATCAGGCCGAAGATGCCGTCGGTCACGGCGTTGGTCTTGAGATCCTGGACGTCGTCGAGCTGGCGTCCTTCGGGGATGACCAGCAGGCCCACCCGATTAACCGGATCGGCAAGCCGCGAAACGGCGTTCGACGCGGGGATCTCGGTGCGCACCTTGTAGAAGCCGGGCTGGATCGACGAGATGGCGGCATTCCCCGCCGCGGCGTCGACAAACGCGCTGACCGTGGCGACCACCTTCTGGTTGTGCAGGGTCTCGGCGATCGCCGTCGTCGAATCACCGGCATGCACCTGGATGACGACGTCACTGACGCCGTTGCCGGCGTAATCACTGCCCGAACCGAACACGCCGTGCCACAGCCGAGAGCCAAGGAACACCGCCGTGATGACGACCGCGATCAGGACGGCCAGCGAGAATCCGCCGACGATCCGGCGCCTGCGACGGCCTTTCGCCTCACGGATCCGGTCGCTGCGGCTTCTCCCCCGCCTCGGTGGTCCGACCGCCACGGGTTGCGCGCGTTCACCGCCCCAGCGCTCAGCCACCGTTGACCTCGTTTCGCGTAGCGAGCGTGTCGCGGCGTTGGTCCAGCCAGCTCTGCAGGATGGCCACAGCCGCGGCCTGGTCGATCATCGCGCGCTGGCCCTTGGCTCGGACACCCGCCTCGCGCAGGGACCGCTGGGCGCTGACGGTGGTCAGCCGTTCGTCGGCGAGTCGCACCGGCGTGGGCGAAATCCGTTCGGCGAGAACGTCGGCCAGCGCAATCGCGTCCTGGGCGGCCGGACCCGTCCGGTCGGCCAGGGTGCGCGGCAGTCCCACCACCACCTCGACGGCGTTGAGCTCGGTGATCAATTCTTTGAGCCGCCTCAGATGCTTGTCGGAGCGGTCGCGGCGCACGGTCTCCACCGGAGTGGCGAGGATGCCATCCGGGTCGCTGGTGGCCACGCCGATGCGGACACTGCCGACGTCGATGCCGAGTCTGCGCCCGCGCCCGGGATCGTCGCCTCCGGGCCGATCCGGCAGACGATGTTGGGGATCGGCCACTCCGCTAGCTCCGCGCGATCTCTGCGCGTACCGCGGCGAGCGCGGCGTCGATGCCGGCCGGGTTCTTGCCGGAGCCCTGAGCTAGATCCGCCTTGCCGCCACCCCGACCGTCCACCGCCGTGCCCAGCTGCTTTACCAGGTCATTGGCACGCAGCCCGAGGTCCTGGGCCGCCGGGTTGGCCGCGACGACGTAGGGAACCGAATCGTTCTCGCCCGCAGCGATCAACGCGACTACCGCCGGTTCGCTACCTAGCCTGCCGCGGATATCGCCGGCAAGGCTGCGTAGGTTGGCGGCCGTCGTCTCGACCGGCATCCGCTGTGCCACGACACGGACCCTACCGATTTCCTCAGCGCCTGCCACAGCGTTGGCGGCAGTCGCGCCAGTGGCGGCCTGCCGGGAGCGCGCCAACTCCTTCTCGGCGACCTTGAGTCGGTCGACGAGGGTCGCCACCCGGGCGGGCACCTCCTCCGACGGCACCTTCAGCGATGACGCCAGCCCGGCCATCAACGCCCGTTCCTTCGCCAGGTAGCGGAACGAATCCAGTCCCACGTACGCCTCGACCCGTCGCACGCCGGACCCGACAGAGGACTCACCGAGCAGCGTCACCGGGCCGATCTGGGCGGAGTTGTGCACATGCGTTCCGCCGCACAGCTCCAGCGAGAACGGGCCACCGATCTCGACCACCCGGACCTCGTCGGGGTAGGCCTAGCCGAACATCGCCATCGCGCCCATCGCCTTGGCCTGGTCGAGTTCGGTGGTGAAGCTGTGCACCTCGTAGTCGGCTTCGACGGCCTCGTTGGTCACCTCTTGAATCTCGGAGCTTTGGGTGTCCGTTAGCGGCCCCTGCCAGTTGAAGTCGAACCGCAGATAACCCGGGCGGTTCAGCGATCCGGCCTGAACGGCGTTGGGGCCCAGCACTTGTCGCAACGCGGCGTGCACCATGTGAGTCCCGGAGTGACCCTGAGTTGCACCGTGGCGCCACTTGGGGTCCACCGCCGCGACGACGGTGTCACCCTCGACGAACTCGCCGGATTCCACGCTGACCCTGTGCGTCCACAGTGTCTTCGCGATCTTCTGCACGTCGGTGACGGCGGCCTTGGCGGCGCCACTCGCGCCGGTGCCGCTGATGCTGCCCGCGTCGGCGATCTGGCCGCCGGACTCGGCGTACAGCGGGGTGCGATCCAGGATGAGCTCGATGCGATCGGCGGCGGCCGCCTCGGGGCCGTGCGCGACGACGGGCACCCGCCTGCCGTCCACGAAGATGCCGAGAATCCTTGCCTCCGACGATAACTCATCAAAGCCGGTGAACTCGGTCGGACCGGCATCGACCAGCTCGCGATACGCCGTCAGGTCGGCGTGCGCGTGCTTGCGGGCGGCCGCGTCGGCCTTGGCCCGCTGGCGCTGCTCGGCCATCAGTCCGCGGAAGCCCTCCGCGTCGACGGAAAGCCCCGCCTCGCCGGCCATCTCCAGGGTGAGCTCGATCGGAAAGCCGTAGGTGTCGTGCAGCGTGAACGCGTCCGTGCCGGTCAGCACCGTGGCCCCCGAGGCCCTGGTGGCGCGGGCGGCCTCCTCGAACAGCCGTGAGCCCGACGCCAGGGTCCGGTTGAATGCGGTCTCCTCGGCGACGGCGATCCGGTTGATCCGGTCGAAGTCTGCGACCAGCTCCGGGTAGGACGGGCCCATCGCGTCGCGGACGGTGGCCATCAAGTCGGCGACGATGGGCGTGTCGATGCCCAGCAGCTTGGCCGACCGGATGACGCGGCGCAGCAGGCGGCGCAGCACGTAGCCACGACCGTCATTGCCGGGGCTGACACCGTCGCCGATCAGGATCGCCGCGGTTCGGCTGTGGTCGGCGATGATCCGGTAGCGCACATCGTCGTCGTGGTTGCCGGCGCCGTAGCCACGCGGCGCGATCGCGGCCACCGTGTCGATGACGGGGCGCAGCAGATCGGTCTCGTAGACGTTGTCGACACCCTGCAGCAGGAACGCGACCCGCTCGACACCCATGCCGGTGTCGATGTTCTTGCGCGGCAGCGGCCCGAGGATCTCGAAGTCCTCCTTGCCGGTGCCTTCGCCGCGCTCGTTCTGCATGAACACGAGGTTCCAGATCTCGATGTAGCGGTCCTCGTTGGCCACCGGTCCGCCGCCGACACCGAACTCGGGGCCGCGGTCGTAATAGATCTCCGAGGACGGGCCGCACGGTCCTGGGATGCCCATCGACCAGTAGTTGTCGGCCATCCCGCGGCGCTGGATCCGTTCGGCCGGCAGACCGGCCACCTCCTGCCACAGCTGGATCGCCTCGTCGTCATCCAAATAGACGGTGGCCCAGATCTTTTCGGGGTCGAATCCGTAACCGCCTTCGGATACGGGGTTCGTCAACAGCGTCCAGGCCAACTCGATGGCGCGGCGCTTGAAGTAGTCGCCGAACGAGA
>JAOPWF010000030.1 GCA_025965815.1 Mycobacterium sp. | reverse complement strand
TGGTGCATCGCGGGTCGCGACACGACCTGGGAAATCCCGGCGGGTACCTCAAGGCTGCGGTTGACTTTGCGTTGGAGCGCGACGACTACGGCCCCGAACTGCGGCGGTGGCTGGTAGCGCGACTGGGACTGACCCAGCACGACTCCTGACCACCAAATGGTCGTAGGTCGAAATCAACGTATCGCGCGTGTGACCTGGTTCTCGTTGAACTCCCAGCGCTCGACCAGGTGGAATCCCATCTCAGCCGGCCGGAGGAACGCCGCGGTTCCCCCGAAGCGCGAGCCAGGCGGCAACGCTGCACCGGCCTCGTACGATGGCAACGTCCAATCGCGAAATGACAAGGTCCAGAGGGCATTGCAGTTCGCCAGACGATCGAGAACCTGGTCTAGCGGACTGTCGATCGACCACAGCATGCCGGCATCGGAGGCCGACTGGCCGGCTCCGATATCGATCAATGCCACATACGCGTCCGGTCGACTCTGCACCATGGCCCGGAGTGGAGCCGGTTCCCACGTGACGGTGTCGTCCAGAAGGAGGCAGTCACCCGGTGCGCCGTGCGCCTTGACCAGGTCCGCCACGTCGCTGTAGTCCATCCCCAGCTTCGCGTATCGGTCGCGTTGATCAACATAGTTGGGCACTGCGGCGACGGCCAGCAAAGCGATCAGCCCGGCGGCCTGCACTCTGTTTCGACTGAGCCGCCGGACGCTGACGGCGAGCAGCAAGGCCATACCCGGTAGTGAGAAAGTCAGATACCTGTCGAGGTAGATCGGTTGCGCGACGGCCGAATACACCAGCAGGACGGCGGTCGGTAAGACCATCCAGGCGACGGCGATAGCGACGGGCGCCCCGGCCGGCCGCACCAGCGAGCGCAGGCCCGGTCGTGGTCTCACGCACACGGCGGCAAGGACGAGCAGGAATGCGACGCCCGCGACCGGCACCGCGTTGTCGAAGTACTGGTGAAAGAGCATCACGGGCGTCGGAACTGTCCACTTCGCAATCCAATTGACTTGACCGACCTGATGCGAGGTGTAGAGGACGAACGGCGTCACCGACGCGATGGCGGCCAGCGATGCCGCGGCAAAGGCCGCGAACGCGACACGACCGGCTCGATGGACAAGTACAACCACGCAGTGAACGGGGATCATCAACGCCAGAAAGATGAAGAAGACCGTTGAGAGACAGAGCAGAAGGCTGTACAACACCCACACCGACGCGATGTTGCGCCGCATCGCCACCACAAGGACGACGGTCACCCAGACCGCGGCCAAGGCCGAGAACGCGAATGAACGCGCCTCGGTTGCCGCCCAGGTCGTCCTGGGCAGCACCGCGAAAATGACACCCGCCAACAGTGCGGTCGGCCGATCCGCCAGCAGCCTGGTCAGCACGACCACACCGGCCGCCGCACCTCCGCATGCCAGGCAGCCGGGCACGCGTGACCAGGATTCGGTGGGTGGCGCGAGCTCAAACCACCCGTGCATCAACAGGTAATAGCTGGCGTGCACCGCGTCCACCGATGAAACCAACCGCGCAAGATCGGGCAAGGATCGCGTCGAGGCGGAAATGGTAGCGGCCTCGTCACCCCAAAAGGATGGCCGGCCCACAGCAACGACACCTAAGACAACAGCCAACAGCCCGACAAGCAGCGGATCCGATACCGAATACGGCAGCGGCCGGCGCACAAGCTTTGGCTGGACGTGCTCAAGGGGCGCACGTCCAGTCAGCAGTGTTGTCTGAGAAGGTGACACGCTCTCCCGTCAACGGTGGCCCGGCAAGCTGGCAGCATTGCCAAATCACCAGTCGCCGGTCGACCCGATCCCGTAGCGAAGGTCGACACCTCTAATAGAGATGCTTTTTATCGCCCGCCAGATGCGGCTAGGCCAATTAGAAGGCACAGAACGCAGCGGTGCACGGCGTGGAACACCATACGAAGAGTGATTGTCATCACGTGACATTTGTGAATGCAACGATCGGTATCGGGCCGCAGTAAAGTCATTCCCAACGCAACAATTAATATTGTCACGCCTAAGCGCTATTCCGACATCTCGTTAGTGCGGTTAGGCCTTGGACGGGCGCGACACCACGACCGGGGTTTCACCGATTCCGTTGAACCGGCTGGAGGTGACTGAGGTGTACGCGCCCATCATCGGGCTGACTACGACGTCGCCGACCTCGAGCGGCGGCATCGGGTAGTCCCGCGCGACGACGTCCACGCTGTCGCACGTCGGTCCGGCCAGCGTGACCGGCTCGAAGTCGCAGGCCGACGTGCCGAGTTCGCGCATTGCGAGGATCGGTGGATGCACGTCCTCGGTGAGGATGTTCGAGTAGCTGCCGTAGAGCCCGTCATCGAGGTAGTGCCATACCCGACCGGCGCGCGTCGCGGTGCCGACGACGCTGGTGAACAGCGTCATTGCCCCGGCCGCGATGAACCTGCCGGGCTCAGCCAGCAGTGTGAAGTCGTGCCGGTCGGCGCCGAGCACCTCATCGACGACGGTGGCGATGTCGCCGATCGGGGGCATCGGTTCGCGGTAGGCGACCGGGAAACCGCCGCCGATGTCGATGATTCTGGTGCGCACCCCAAGCGACCGTCGCAGCCGATCGATGAGGTCCAGGGTAGCGCGCAGCGCGGTCCGGTACGGCTCGACGGACGATCCCTGGCTGCCGACGTGGAAGCTGAAGCCAGCAAACCGGACTCCGGCCGCCAAAACATGTTTGACCAGTAGTTCGGCGTCCGCCGGGTCGACGCCGAACTTCGTCGACAGGTCCGACTTGGCGGCCGGGTTGGGGAACGCCAGCCGGACCAGGATCTCGATGTCGTTAGATCGTCCGCTGAACTTCTGCGCCTCGACGGGATTATCTACGACGAAGGTCCGGATTCCGGCGCCGTAGGCGTGGTCGATATCTGCCGCCTTCTTCACCGGGTGGGTGTGAACGCAGTGGTCCATCCGGATGCCAAGCGACAGGACATGGTCCACCTCGGCGTTGGTCGCGACGTCGAAGCCGCACCCGGAATCGGCCAGGGCGGTCAGTACCGCGGGATGGGGCAGGGCCTTGACCGCATAGTGCATGCGGAACCCCCGCAGTTGCCGGTTGAGTAGCCGATACTGGTCGACCGCCCGGTCGGGGTCGAGGACCAACAGCGGTGTGCCGTGTTCGGCGATCAGGTTCTGCCAGCGATGCGTGTCCGCCTGCACGCGCAGGACATCACGCAGCAGCGACCGACGGGACGGATTCACCGTCCACCTCCTCAACCTGTGGCCGGCGTCCCGCCAGCAATCCCTTGAACCGCTCGTAGCTGAAGACCGCGCAGGCGTAGAACGCGAGGTCGGAGACCAGCTTCCCGAAGAGCCAGCCGATGATCATGTTGTCGAACAGGACTGGCCCGATATAGAAGGCTAGCGGCCGGACCAGGATGCTGTCGATCAACTCGGCCGGGCCGAACTCAATCGCCACGCTGCGCAGCGCGAGCAGGTTGGTGATCGTGATCCGCTGCGCCCATGGCCGATGGCTGTGCTCCCGCTGGAGCCAGCGCATCGCGCCTGCGTACGCCGCGGCGTAGTAGCCCATCGAGGCGCCGATCGTCGCGGTGATGGCGGCCGCGGGCACCGAACCGGTCATCAGGTACGCGATGGCGGCGCCGCCGAATTCGCACGCCGTTCCCGCCACCTCACACGGAAGGTAGCGCCGCACCCATTCCAGAAACTTCTTTCCTGTCGATCGTTCGGTATTCATGCATCAAACTGTTCCGTTCGCGACCATCTCAGTCGTGAGTAGCGCGCTACCCGCATCCGCGGCAGGCCGTTACGCAGGTGCCCTTGGGACCCGCCCTTGCCCCGCGGACTGGAACACGTTCTAATTCTCTTCCATGGACTACGGCCTCGTGCTTTTCACCAGTGATCGCGGCATCACTCCTGCTGCGGCGGCCAAGCTCGCCGACGATCACGGGTTCCACACCTTCTATGTGCCCGAGCACACCCACATCCCGGTCAAGCGGGAGGCCGCACACCCGACGACGGGCGACGCGAGCCTGCCCGATGACCGCTACATGCGCACACTCGACCCATGGGTGAGCCTGGGCACGGCCTGCGCCGTCACGTCGAGGGTCCGGTTGTCGACCGCGGTAGCACTACCCGTCGAGCACGACCCGATCACGCTGGCGAAATCCATTGCGACACTTGATCACCTGTCCGGCGGCCGGGTCAGTCTGGGCGTCGGATTCGGTTGGAACACCGACGAACTCGGCGATCACGGGGTTCCGCCGGGGCGCCGCCGGACGATGCTGCGCGAATACCTGGAGGCCATGCGGGCGTTGTGGACCCAGGAGGAGGCGTCCTACGACGGCGAGTTCGTCAACTTCGGTCCGAGCTGGGCGTGGCCGAAGCCGGTCCAGTCGCACATCCCAGTGCTGGTCGGCGCCGCGGGCACCGAGAAGAATTTCAAATGGATCGCGCGCAGCGCCGACGGTTGGATCACCACGCCCCGTGACTTCGAGATCGACGAGCCGGTGAAACTGCTGCAGGACACCTGGGCGGCTGCGGGCCGGGACGGCGCGCCGCAGATCGTCGCCCTGGACTTCAAGCCTGATCCCGAAAAGCTCTCCCGCTGGGCCGAACTCGGGGTAACCGAGGTGCTGTTCGGGTTGCCGGATCGCGCAGAGGACGAGATCGCCGGCTACGTGGAGCGGCTCGCCGGCAAGCTCGCCGCGTTGGTCTGATCGCCCGCTGGACGACGCTCTTCCAGTGCTTCACGCGGTCGGCAAAGCCTCGAGCCTCAGTGCGGCGCGGTTGCCGTAGTCGAAGGACGTCACGACGATGCGCGCCCCGAGCGGATCGCCTGCGGTGAGGAGCCGCAGCAGGTCTTCGTCCTCGGTG
>JAOPWF010000008.1 GCA_025965815.1 Mycobacterium sp. | reverse complement strand
CAGTGTGCCCCTCGAGCGGCAATCCCTCGGGTTTGCCGGTATCGGCATCCCACAGTCGGACAATGTTGTCCGTACTCCCGGTTGCGATAATGCGGCGACCTTTCGTCGGGCTGAACGCCACGCTTAACACGCCGCTGTGATCGCCTATCCGCATTTTCAACGGGATGGCTTCGTGCGACTTTGCATCCCACAGTCGCACGGCACCGTCGTCACCGCCTGAGGCGATCCGCGTGCCATCCTCGCTGAAGGTGACACTCTGCACGAAATTCCCAGTCGGCGGTGCGTCGAGCATCTCTAGGTCAAACTCTTTGCGCGTAGCGACATCCCACACTGTGACCTTGCCATCTCGACCGCCGGAGACGATCTCGGAACCGTCCGGGCTGAACGCGACACTGAGCACCGCGTGCTCGTCCCTCGGTGATGCGTCGCCAAACGGCGGGCCGATCTGTTGGCCGGTGTCGGTGCTCCACAGCTTCACGGTGCCGTCGTATCCCCCCGAGGCGATTTGCTGCCCGTTCGGACTCAGGGCGACGGCGTGTAGTTTTCGTTGGCCTGCGGGAATCGGCAGACCTGCGACCGCGTCCCATTCGCGCACAGTGCCGTCGAAACCGCCGGAGACGATGCGGCGCCCATCGCGGCTGAAAGCGACGGCCCAGATCTGACCGTGGTGGCCAGCCAGCGGGTCGCCGATGGGTTGGCCGGTCTGCGTATTCCACACGCGCACGGTGCCGTCGACACCACCCGAGACAATCCGGCTGCCGTCGTTCGTGGGGCTGAATGCGACACTCTGCACCGCGCTGCGATGTCCGGTGATCGGCGGGCCCGCCGGGTTGATGGTCGCAGCGCCGACCGGTAAGTCAGCCGGTACGTCCCACACCTCGACGATGCCATCCTTATCGCCTGAGACCAGGTGCTTCCCGTCTGGGCTGAATGCCACGCTCAGCATTTGACTGTGCGTTTCGGCGTAGGCGAGCAGTCGACCGGTATTGGCCTCCCACACCCGCAGCCTTTCGTCGCTGCCGGCGGAAACGATGAGGTTACCGCGCGAGTTGAACGCCACGCTTCGCACGACACCGTCATGCGTCATCGGTCCGACGGCAACTTGCTTACCGGTTTTAACGTCCCACAGCCGAACGGTCTTGTCGTCGCCGCCGGAGGCGATGAGGTTACCCAGCGGGTTGAACGCCACGCTTCGCACGATGCCGACGCCGTGATGGGTCATCGGTCCGACCGAAACATGGTCACCGGTTTCCGCGTCCCAGAGCTGGACGGTGTTATCGCCATGGCCCGAGACGATGTAGCGGGAGCTGACGTCGACGCTTTCCACCGGTCCGTGGTTTCCGCGGATCGGTTCGCCGATGGCCTGGCCGCTATCGGCGTACCGACGATGCAGATCGCCGTGGTCATCGCCGAAAACCAAACGATGACCGTCGGGGCTGAATGCCACGCCATGCACAGGGCACAGCCGCTGTTCCGACGACTCCGCCTGGCAGGCAGGGGCTTCAATGATTTTGAGCTCGTCACGACGTCTGACTGCCCCATCTAGCAACCCGCCGAGCGTTATGTTGGGATCAACTCGGGAGCCAGTCTCCAAGCCGAGCTCGCGGGCGGCAAGCAATTGTTCGAGGGCACGGACATCCCCTCCGCCCAGCCCGCCGGTCAGCATCGCCTGAGCCCCGGACACCAGGCTGAGAGCTATCGCCGCGTTGCGCTGCCGTATAGCTTCCTGCCGCTGGATGACGGCTATTAGCGCTGCAGCGCTCGCAACCACCGTCAGCACGACCAGCCCGGCGATCGCCGCGGACCGTAGCCGGCGGAACCGCCGCTGCTCACGTAGGTCATCGCTGGCTAATTGGTCCTTCGGTTTGCCGTGAATCGGGGCGGCCAGCGCGGTGATCTTGTCGTGGAACGTCGGCGCGCGATAATCCCACGGCGCATCCTCGGTGACGTCGATGTACAACGGCTCAGCCGGCAGCGATCCCGGGACGGTCAGCACCGGTGGAGCGGCGTCAGATACACGCGGGTCGAATCGCGCGGTGTCTTCGTCCCATTTCAAATGCCCGGCAGCCAAGACAAGCAGCAACTGCGCTCGGCCCCGGTGTTCGAGCCAGTAGCTGACCTCCTTGTTCACCCAATATGACGCGGCAGCGTCCGGGGACATCGTCGCGATCAGGAAGCGGGACCGATCCATCGCGTCCGTGATCCTGGCCCACAGATCCGGGCTAGCGGTCAAATCCGTGTCATCGCGAAATACCCGCAGCGCCCGCAGCCGACCCAGTCGCCGGCCGATGTGGTGCAGGCCCTTTTGAATCCCGGTAACCACCGGCCGATCACGATGTGTGTAGGACAAGAACGCGTCATACTCCAACGGCGTTGTCTGTCCTGAATCCTTGGACTCCAAGGCCCCGGGTGCCTTCGACATATGCCCCCCAGAGCTGGATCAGGCTTCGTGTTAGTGAGTCAATAGTCAATCAATAGGCGCAAGAACCGGGTCATTCGAAAGTCTTGTGCCGGACGGTACCAAAAGAGTTAGCTGCGAGGGTCGGTCACGTACAATCCCGTGACGATCGCAGCTGGGAGAACTACGAAGGTGGTACTCGGCGCGATCAGCCGGCGGGCGCCTTCTGGCTGA
>JAOPWF010000007.1 GCA_025965815.1 Mycobacterium sp. | reverse complement strand
CGGCGCCGGTGGCGTCCGAGTGGTGCAGCACCACGGGGCGTGGTCCGGCCAGCGACCCGACGACGAACTCGTAGCGGGTTTCCATCCCGCTGGCCCGCAGGTAGTGGGAGAAGACCCGCACGCCGTTGCCGCACATCTGGGCGATCGACCCGTCGGCGTTGCGGTAGTCCATGTACCAGTCGTCGGCGGCGACGCCCTCGGGCAACCGGTCGAACACTCCGGCGGCCGCCGCCGCTTTCGCGGTGGTGACCCGCAGCACGCCGTCGGCGCCCAGCCCGCGACGCCGGTCGCATAACGCAGCGACCGCGGCGGGGGCCAGCGACAGCCGGGCGTCCAGGTCGGGCAGCAGCACGAAATCGTTCTGCGTGCCGTGGCCCTTGGCGAAGATCACCTGTTCAGGATACGTGTCGCCAGGCCCGCAGCGTGGCCTCGACGTTCTCCTGCGGGCCCGCACCACCGAGCCAGGTGATTCGGTGGTCCCGGCGGAACCAGGACCGCTGTCGGCGGACGTAGCGGCGGGTGCCGACGAAGGTCAGCTCACGGGCCCAGTCGATCGCGTCGGCGTCACCGCCGGCGTCCAGTGCGGCGACCACCTGGGCGTAGCCCAGTGCGCGCGACGCGGTCACGCCGTCACGCAGGCCGCGGCCCAGGAGCGAGCGCACCTCGTCGACCAGGCCGTCGGCGAACATCTTCTCGGTGCGCTGGGCCAGCCGCGTATCTAGAACCGCGGTGTCCCAATCCAATCCGACGATGGCGGTGTCCCAGCGCGGCGCCCCGATGGCCGGCGCCGACGCGGCGAACGGCTGACCGGTGAGCTCCACCACCTCCAGCGCCCGCACGATCCGGCGACCGTCGGTGGGCAGAATCGACGCGGCCGCCGCGGCGTCGACGCGCGCCAGGTCGTTGTGCAGATTTTCCGGCCCGATCTCCTCGAGCCGTCGTTCGAAGCGAGCCCGCACCACCGGGTCGGTGGCGGGAAACGACCATTCGTCCAGCAGCGACTGGATGTACATCATCGACCCGCCGACCACTATCGGCACCGCGCCGCGGTCGGCGATCCGTTCTATGTCGTCGGCCGCGGCCCGTTGATAGCGCGCGACGGTCGCGGTCTCGGCCACATCGAGCACGTCGAGCTGGTGATGCGCTATCCCGTGTCGCTCGGCGACGGTGAGCTTGGCAGTCCCGATGTCCATACCGCGGTAGAGCTGCATGGCGTCGGCATTGACAATCTCAACGCCGATTTCACCGCTCAATCTCTCCGCCACCGCCAGCGCCAGCGCGGATTTGCCGGTGCCGGTGGGGCCGACGATCGCCAGGGGGCGGGTCACTCGGTCGATTCCCCGGTCGCTTCGCTCCACCCCGCCGGGACCCACGTGCCGGCGAAATACCCGACGCCGTACGGCGCGCCGCGGTAGTACGCCTTGGCCGATCGCGGCGCCGGCTCGCTCAGACCGGCCAGCACCTGATAGGCCACCCTTCCCACGATCGTCGCGGGCAGCCGGGTCAGGGCGGCGGCGTCGCCACTGGCCAGCGCCTCGTCCAGGGCGCGCTGCACGTCGACGGACGCCGGGTCGTAGCCTCCGGGTGCCGGCGGGGTCAATGTGTGCGCCCCGTCCGCGACGACGAGCACCCCGATCGGGTCGGCGGACTCGTCGATCTCGGCGCGCAACTGCCTGCCGCGGGCCACCGCCGCGTCCACCGCGTGGTCGTGCGCGTACAGCCGGACCTCGGCGCGCGCGTCCGGTTTCACCTGACCGCGCACCCAGCCGGTGATCAGGGCGGGCAGCGGCAGATCACCCGGCTGCGGGGATTCGGGCGCCAGCTGCACCCGCACATCGACACCGAAACCGGCGAACGTGCCCGCGTCGGGCGGGACCACCCGGCGGTCTGCTGAGCCCACGCCGACGGCAATCCACCGCGGCGGCAGCGACGCCGCGACGGTGAAGACCGCGTCGCGCAGGTCGGCCACCTCCGATGCGGCGGCTCCGGCGAGTTCGGGCACCATCACCGGGGCCGACGGGATGATCGCGATGGCGCTCAGCACGCTGCAAACCTATCTGCTCGCCGCTAACGTCCAGCCTGCTCCGCGGGTTGTTCGGAGCCGGCGGTGGCGGCCTCGCCGCGGGCCAGCGCCGCCGTCGACACCACCATCACCGTGACCGCCACCACCAGCGTGAACCAGCCGGCGTCACCGGGGCGCAGTGCCTCGCCGAGCACGAAAACGCCGAGCAGCGACCCCACAATCGGCTCGGTGACCGTCATGGTGGGGAGCGACGCGGTCAGCGAACCGGCCCGGAACGACGACTGCTGCCAGGCCGTTCCGGCTACCGCCACCAGCGCCCACGCGTACAGCTCCGGCGTGCGCAGCAGTGCCCAAACGCCATCGTCGATCCGATCCACCACGCCCTTGGTGAGCACGGCGAACAGCCCCCACAGTGCGCCGGACACCACTGCCAGCAGCACCGCGCTCACCGACCCGGACAGCATCCGCGCGCCGAGCACACACAGCACCAGCGCCGGTCCCATCACGGCGGCCACCGTCGTCCAGGTTTCCAGTGAGGCCCGGGAGTGACCCTCAGTCGGATTGCCGACCGTAACGATGACGGCGACCGACGCCGCCAGCAGGGCCGCCCAGGTCCACTCCCAGCGGGTCACCTTGCGGCCGGTGAGCCGGGCGTTGATCGGCAGGGCGAACAGCAGCGCCGTCACCAGCAGCGCCTGCACCAGCAGCACCGATCCGAACCCCAGCGCCGCGGCCTGCAGCGCGAACCCCCCGGCGGCCACCAGGCTCCCCAGCCACCATTTGGTGTCCCGCAACAGCCTGGTGAACAACTCGAGGTGCCCGACCGGCTCGTCGGTCACCTCGTGGGCGGACCGCTGGTGCATGACATCGCCGATCGCGATGAACAACGCGGCACCGAGGGCGAGCAGTGCGGCAATGTCCGCCTTCGCCATGCATGCCTCCTGCCCTTCCATCGAGCCGCTTTCAGCAGAGCCTGACCGCTAGTACACGCAACTGGAGCCACCACCGCAACGCAAAGGTGGGGGCACGCGCGGCGCCGACCTGTTTCAATACTCCTGAGAGAGCTGTAGAGCTCTGTCGGAGAGTTTGCAGCTATCGGGCGCCGCGTTGCGCGGCAGGTGCGTGGGAACCCCGCGCGGAGGGCACGAGGTGACGGATCATGACGACCAGTGAGCACGGCGGAACGAGCGGCGAGTCCAGTGGGCCGCCGACGGCGAAACCGACGCCCCGGCCCGGCCCGCCGCGCCCCATTCCCAGGCCGGGCCCATCCCGTCCCACACCCGTGCAGGCCGTCGCGGCGCCACCCACCAGCGACCCGCACCGGTTCGGGCGGGTCGACCCCGACGGGACGGTGTGGCTGATCAGTTCGGCGGGCGAGCGGACCATCGGCTCGTGGCAGGCCGGCGACGCCGACGCGGCGTATGCCCATTTCGGGCGGCGTTTCGACGACCTGAGCACCGAGGTCGCGTTGCTGGAGCACCGGCTCGCGTCCGGCACCGGCGACGCCCGCAAGATCAAGGCCACTGCGGCGTCCCTGGCCGAGAGCCTGCCGACGGCCGCCGTCCTCGGCGATGTCGACGCGCTGGCCGACCGCCTCTCGGCCATCGCCGAGCACGCCGACGCGACCGCACAGGCCGAGCGCGCCAAGCGTGACGAACGCCGCGCCGAGCAGACCGCCCGCAAGGAGGCGTTGGCCGTCGAGGCCGAGGAACTGGCCGCCACCTCGGTGCAGTGGAAGGTCTCCGGGGACCGGCTGCGCGAGATCCTCGACGAGTGGCGGACGATCAGCGGCCTGGACCGCAAGACCGACGACGCGCTGTGGAAGCGGTATTCGGCGGCCCGTGAGACGTTCAACCGCCGCAGGGGCTCCCATTTCGCCGAGCTGGACCGCGAGCGGGTGGGCGCCCGGCAGGCCAAAGAGGCGCTGTGCGTACGGGCCGAGGAACTCTCCGGGTCCACCGACTGGGGCGCCACCGGGGCGGCGTTCCGCGATCTGCTGACCGAGTGGAAGGCCGCCGGGCGGGCCGCCAAAGACGTCGACGACGCCCTGTGGAAGCGCTTCAAGGCGGCCCAGGACACCTTCTTCGCCGCCCGCAATGCCCTGACCGCCGAGCGTGACACCGAGTTCCGGGAGCACGCGACGGCCAAGGAAACGCTGCTGCGCGAGGCCGAGAAGATCGACATCACCGACGTCGATGCGGCCAGGGCGGCGCTGCGGTCGATCGGCGAGAAATGGGACTCGATCGGCAAGGTGCCGCGCGAGCGGTCCGCCGATCTGGAACGCCGGCTGCGGGCGGTGGAGAAGAAGGTGCGTGACGCCGCCGACTCCGGGTGGAGCGATCCGGAGGCCCGGGCCCGCGCCGACCAGTTCCGCGCCCGCGCCGAACAGTATGAGCGGCAGGCACAGAAGGCCGAAGCGGCGGGCAAGACCAAAGACGCCGAGCAGGCGCGGGCCAACGCCCAACAATGGCGGCAGTGGGCCGAGGCGGCCGTGGACGCGCTGGGAAAACGGCGCTAGCCGCCCGGTTTCGGCGGTTCGTCGGGGCCGGTTTTCCCGTTGGTGTCGTCGTCGGTGCTGTCGAAGGATTCCAGCAAGGTCTTCTTGTGCCGCTCAGCGGCCACCCGGCGGCGTTCCTCTTCGGCCGCGAGCTGAACCGCGGTGCGGGCCCACACCACCCTGATCCAGTTGTATGTCAACACGATCACCGCGATCCACGCGACGATCAGCCCGATCCCCGGGCCCGGATGGGCAGCGCCCGCCGTCTGGCGCGACCACACCGCAAGCAGGCCAAGGGGGCAGGCCACCGCCGAGCCCGCCAGCGCGATCCACGCCAGGGCCCAGCGCCGCGTCAACAGCGCCAGCATCGAGAACCCGACGCTGAATACCAGCGTCAGCCAGGTGAAGACCCGCGACGGCAGCGACACGCCGTCCCGGATCGCGGCGTCGTTGCCGACCAGCACGTCCCAGCCCCGTGCACCGCCCATATGCGGCAGCACGAACGACGCCAGCAATACGAAAACCAGGATCGCGACGACCAAAGCCCTACGGCCGGGATCGATCTCACGGCCCATCCGGCGTTCGACGTCCTCGATGTCGCCCTTGAACGCCTCGAAGTCTCCGTTGTCGTGGTCGCTGGGAGCGTTCACCGCGCGCATCCGAGCGAGGCCGGCTGCTCATCGGCGGCTGGACGACCGACACCGGGCATGCCCAGCCCGACACCACCCGGTCGCTGGCCGGCCGCCTGCGCATCCCCGGCCCGGGTCGGCCGGTAGCTGCGAACCGGGCCGTCGGCGAGGAGGTGGTGCGGGGCGGCGCCGGTGACGACGGTGGTGACGATGTCGCCGGGACGCACCGGAGCTCCCGACGGGCTGAAATGCACCAGCCGCCCGTCGCGCGCGCGCCCGCTCATCCGCGCGGTGCGGGTGTCTTTGCGGCCCTCCCCCGCGGCCACCAACAGCTCGACGGTTCGCCCGATCTGCGCGCGGTTCTCCTCCAGGGCGATCTGCTCCTGCAGGTCGATGAGCCGATCATAGCGCTCCTGCACAACAGCTTTCGGCAACTGACCGTCCAGCTCGGCAGCCGGGGTACCCGGCCGCTTGGAGTACTGGAAGGTGAACGCCCCGACGAAGCGGGCGCGGCGCACCACGTCAAGAGTGGCCGCGAAATCCTCTTCGGTCTCGCCAGGGAACCCGACGATCAGGTCGGTGGTGATCGCGGCGTGCGGCATCGCCGCACGCACCCGCTCGATGATGCCGAGGAAGCGTTCGGCCCGGTAGGAGCGGCGCATCCCACGCAGCACCCGGTCCGAACCCGATTGCAGCGGCATGTGCAGGGCGGGGCAGACATTGGCGGTCTCGGCCATCGCCTCGATGACATCGTCGGTGAACTCCGCCGGATGCGGCGAGGTGAAGCGCACCCGATCCAACCCGTCGATGCGACCGCAGGCCCGCAGCAACGAGGCGAACGCGCCGCGGTCACGGGGAAGATCCGGGTCGGCGAACGACACACCGTAGGCGTTGACGTTCTGGCCCAACAGCGTCACTTCGAGCACGCCGGCGTCCACCAGGGACTGCACTTCGGCGAGGATGTCACCGGGCCTGCGGTCCACCTCTTTGCCGCGCAATGCGGGCACGATGCAGAACGTGCAGCTGTTGTTGCAGCCGACGGAGATGGAAACCCAAGCGGCGTAAGCGGACTCGCGGGCCGCCGGCAACGCGGACGGAAATTCCTGCAGCGCCTCGGCGATCTCGACCTGGGCCACCTTGTTATGCCGGGCCCGTTCGAGCAGCGTGGGCAGCGAGCCGATGTTGTGCGTGCCGAACACGACGTCCACCCACGGCGCACGCTTGAGCACCGCATCGCGGTCCTTCTGGGCCAGGCAGCCGCCGACGGCGATCTGCATGTCGGGGTTGGCCTGCTTGCGTGGCACCAGGTGGCTGATATTGCCGTACAGCTTGTTATCGGCGTTCTCCCGCACCGCGCAGGTGTTGAACACCACCACGTCGGCGTCGGTCCCGTCGGCCGCGCGCCGGTATCCCGCCGCTTCCAGCAGGCCGGCCAGCCGTTCGGAGTCGTGGACGTTAATCTGGCCGCCATAGGTACGGACCTGGTAGGTGCGTGGAGGCGGACGAGCACCGTCGGTTGCCGTCGCCTCCTGAGTCACCAACGAAGTCACGACCCTATGGTACGGAGGCCTGCCTGCGGCGATTTGAGCGGATTCTCGAGTTCCAGGCAAGCTGGGCGTTCCCTGGGTAAGGTCTGCACCCATGGAGGCCACCGGGTCGGATGTGAAAGAGGTCGACCCGACTCAGTCAGACGCGCCCATGATCTCGATGAAAGCGGTCAACAAGCACTTCGGCAGCCTGCATGTCCTCAAGGACATCGATCTGAAGGTGGCTCGCGGGCAGGTGATCGTCGTGTTGGGCCCGTCCGGGTCGGGCAAGTCGACGTTGTGCCGCACCATCAATCGGCTCGAACCGATCGACGCGGGCACGATTGCGATCGACGGTGAGGTGCTGCCCGCCGAAGGCCGCAAGCTCGCGCAGCTGCGGTCCGACGTCGGCATGGTGTTCCAGTCGTTCAACCTGTTCGCGCACAAGACGATTCTGGATAACGTCACACTGGCGCCGATGAAGGTGCGCAAGAAGTCCAAGACAACGGCGCGCGAAGAAGCGATGGAGCTGTTGGACCGGGTCGGCATCGCCAACCAGGCGGACAAGTATCCGGCGCAGCTGTCGGGCGGCCAGCAACAGCGCGTGGCGATCGCGCGGTCGCTGGCGATGAACCCCAAGGTCATGTTGTTCGACGAGCCGACCAGCGCGCTGGACCCCGAGATGATCAACGAGGTGCTGAACGTGATGACCTCGCTGGCCCAAGAAGGGATGACCATGCTGGTGGTCACCCACGAGATGGGTTTCGCCCGCGGCGCCGCGAACCGCGTCGTGTTCATGGCCGACGGGGCGATCGTCGAGTCCGCCGAACCGGCCGAATTCTTCGAGCACCCGCAGACGGACCGCGCCAAGGACTTTCTCGGCAAGATTCTCCATCACTAACGCTTCGGCGAAAGGAACCAAACATGCCGTCCCTGCGATTTCGCGCCGCAGCAGCTGTCGCACTTGCCATCGCGCTTCCACTCGCGGCCACCGCGTGCGGCGGTGGAGGCGGTGACAGCAGCAAGATAGTCATCGGCACGAAATTCGACCAACCCGGCCTCGGGTTGAAGAACCCGGACGGCACGATGAGCGGTTTCGACGTCGAGGTCGCAAAGTACGTCGCCCAGCAGCTCGGGTACAGCGAGGACAAGATCGAGTGGAAGGAATCGCCGTCCGGGCAGCGCGAGACGCTGATTCAGAACGACCAGGTGAAGTTCATCGCCGCCACCTACTCGATCACCGACGCTCGCAAGCAGAAGGTCGACTTCGCCGGGCCATACCTGCTCACCGGGCAGAGTCTGCTAGTGCGTAATGACAACACCGACATCACCGGACCGGAGTCGCTGCAGAACAACAAGAAGTTGTGCTCGGTGTCGGGTTCGACGCCGGCGCAGCGCATCAAGGACAAGTACCCCGGCGTGCAGCTGCAGCAGTACGACACCTATTCGGCCTGTGTCGAGGCGCT
>JAOPWF010000864.1 GCA_025965815.1 Mycobacterium sp. | reverse complement strand
GCGGTACGTTTGGTCCCTGCGGCGTGAGCAAACGTCAGTGTATGCGGGGCGCCAGCGTCAACGGCCTGACGAGACGAGGAGATAACCGGGTGGTCGAGGCGTTCATGCTGATCCAGACCGAGGTGGGTCGCGCCGAGGTCGTCGCCAAGCAGCTCGCCGCTCTCCCCGGGGTGTCGTCATCGGAGTACGTGACCGGCCCGTACGACGTCGTGGCCCGCGTCGGCGCGGACACCCTCAACGACCTGCAGACCAACGTCGTACCCAGCGTGCAGCAGGTCATCGGCATCACTCGCACCCTGACCTGCCGGATCGCCAACGGGGCCCACGCCTAGAAGCTGTCAGACTGTCGGTGATGACCGACGTCAACTCCGATGGGCCGCCGCGCGGACTGCTGATCGCCGCGCTCGTGGTGGGCGCCGCGGCGATCATCGGCGTGCTGGCCATCGCAATGATCCGTCAGGCCCCTGCGCAGCAACAACCGGTCGGCATCTCATCGGTCCCGTCGCCGCAGGCCGACAGTCCGGCCTGCAAGAGCCTGCTCGCCGCGCTGCCCGACCAACTCGGCGACTACCACCGCGCCGCACTGGCCGACGCGACGCCCGCGGGCGTCGCCGCCTGGCAGGCCGGAACGTACAGCGAGCCGGTGATTCTGCGCTGCGGGGTGGACCGGCCGGCCGAATTCGTCGTGGGCGCACCCTTGCAGGTCGTCGACGAGGTGCAGTGGTTCCAGGTCGGCGACCCAGCGACCGAGGGCCGCAGCACGTGGTTCGCCGTGGACCGTGATCCCTATGTGGCGCTGACGCTGCCCAACGGATCGGGTCCAACGCCGATTCAGCAGGTGTCCGAGGTCATCGCGAAGACGATGCCGGCCCGACCGCTGGACCCGGCCCCGCCCGAATGAACGCGCCCGCTGTGGTCAGCGCAGGCCGGTGCCCCGCGCCAGGGCGGTGTCGACCATCGCGGCGAGCAGCGTCGGGTAATCGACCCCGCTCGCGGCCCACATCCGCGGATACATCGAGATCGTCGTGAAGCCGGGCATGGTGTTGATCTCGTTGATCACCGGGCCGTCGTCGGTGAGGAAGAAGTCCACCCGCGCCAGACCCTGGCAGTCGATGGCGGCGAACGCCCGGATCGCCAACTCCCGCACCTGGTCGCTGAGGTCGTCGTCGATCTTGGCGGGCACGTCGAGTTCCGCGGCGTCGTCGAGGTACTTGGTGGCGAAGTCGTAGAACGCGTCCTCGCGACCCCGCACGCCCGCGACCCGGATCTCGCCCACCGTGCTGGCTTCCACCGTGCCGTCGGGCAGCTCGAGAACACCGCATTCGAGTTCGCGGCCGGGCACCGCGGCCTCGACGATAACCTTCGGATCGTGGCGGCGCGCACCGGCGATGGCGGCGGGCAACTGTTCCCACGTGGACACCCGGCTCACCCCGATCGACGAGCCACCCCGGGCGGGCTTGACGAACAGCGGCAACCCCAGCCGGGTGCGCTCATCGGGATCCAGCGTCGCGCGCGAGGGCCGCAACACCGCGTGGTCACCGATCGGCAGGCCGTCCGCGACGAGGAGCTTCTTGGTGAACTCCTTGTCCATTCCGGCGGCGCTGGCCAGCACCCCGGCGCCGACATAGGGCACGCCGGCGAGTTCGAGCAGGCCCTGGATCGTGCCATCCTCGCCATACGGCCCGTGCAGGACCGGGAACACCACGTCCACCGCCGCCAGGATCTCTCCGGCGCCGCGCCCGAGCGACAGCAGCTGACCGCGCCGTCGCGGATCGGCGGTCAACGCCAGCGCCGTACCCGACGTTCCGCTGACTTTCGGCAGCTGCCCGTCGGTGATCGCCAGCGTCGCCGGGCTGGCGTCACTGAGCACCCAGGAACCCTCCGGCGTGATGCCGACGGGGATGACTTCGAAGCGCTGCGGGTCGAGGTTGCGCAGGATGCTGCCCGCCGAAACACAGGAGATGGCGTGCTCGTCGCTTCGCCCGCCGAAGACGACGGCGACACGGGTGCGAGCGGCTCCGGCCCGGTTGCGGACATTCACAACCTAGAGAGGCTACCGCCCCGGCGTCGCGCCGCACGCTACGGCGTGCTCAGGCCGACGAGAGGGCACGCTCGATGTCGGTGAGCAGGTCGTCGGTGTCCTCGATGCCCAGCGAGAGACGGGCGAAACCGTCGCCGACGGGATCGCCCCAGCGGGCCCGGCGGTCGACCGAGGTGTGGATGCCCCCGAAGCTGGTGGACGCGACGAGCAGGTCGCTGCGCTCGACCAGGGCGTGCACCGCCGCGGCGTCGGCCAGCTCGATCGACACCAACCCGCCGAAGCGCCGCATCTGGGCCGTGGCCACCGGGTGCGACGGGTCCTCGGGCAGTCCGGGATAACGCACCGACCGCACCGCGGGATGACCACGCAACATCAACGCCAGCGCCTGCGCGCTGTGGCATTGGCGCTCGAATCGCAGGCCGGCGCTGCCCAGGCTGCGCAGCAGCAGCCACGCCTCGAACGCGCCGAGGATCGGGCCGGTGAGCAGCCGTTCGCGTTCCACCGCCGCCATCAGCTCGGGGTGCGAGCCGGCCACGTATCCGGCGAGCAGATCGCTGTGGCCGGACAGCGCCTTGGTGGCACTGGCGACGACGAGGTCGGCACCCAGCGACAGTGGCTGCTGCCCCAGCGGTGTCGCGGTGGTGTTGTCGACCAGCAACGTCGAGCCGCGGCGGCGGCACGTCGTCGCCAGCCGGTGCAGGTCCACCACGTCCAGACCCGGGTTCGCCGGCGACTCGGCGAGCACGACGTCGGCCCGGCCCGCCGCATCGCAGACCTCCGCGCTCAGCGCCTCGATGACCGTCACACCAAGCGGCGCAAAGTATTCCGCGGCGTAGCGGCGGACCTGATAGTAGCCGTCCGCGGGCACCACCAGCACCGAGCCGGGACGGACCAGGACGCGCAGGGCCGCGGTGATGGCGGCCATCCCGGACCCGAATGCCAACGCCGTCGTCGCGCCCTCGAGCTGTGCCAGCGCGGATTCCAGCTGCCGCCAGGTGGGATTGGAGCTGCGACCGTAGCTGTCCGGGCCCGCGGACTCGTCGGAGGAAAGGTGGTAGGCCGACGCCGGAACCGGCACGGGCGCCACCGGCTGACCCGGGATCGCCTCCGAGGCAACCGACTTGACGCAGCGAGTGGAATCCCCGTACTTGCCGTCCATCCTGTTCTACTCCGGTTTGGTAGTGCGGCCCAGCAACCGCACGACGGCTTGGTCGACGGACAGACCCTTGTGGCACACCTGATGGACCGCGTCGGTCAGCGGCATCTCGACGTCGTAACTGGACGCCAGCGCCAGCACCGATTCGCAGGACGTGACCCCTTCGGCGATATGGCCGCCTGCGGCCGCCAGGGCGGATTCCATCGTGCCGCCCCTGCCGAGTCGCTCGCCGAACGAGCGGTTGCGGGACCGCGGCGAGGTGCAGGTGGCAACCAGGTCACCGACCCCGGCCAGACCGGCCAGCGTTGCCCCTTTGCCGCCCAACGCGATTCCGAGCCGCATGATCTCGGCCAGGCCGCGGGTGATGATGGCCGCGGAGGTGTTCTCGCCAAGGCCCACGCCAGCCGCCATCCCGGCGGCCAGCGCGATGACGTTCTTACAGGCGCCGCCGACCTCGGTACCGGTGACGTCGGAATTGGTGTACGGACGGAAGTAGCCCGTGCTGAAGGCGCGCTGCAACGCCACCGCACGCCCTGAGTCCGCACAGGCGATCACGGTGGCCGCGGGCTGCTCATCGGCGATCTCGCTGGCCAGGTTGGGGCCGGAGAGCGCCGCCACCCGGGACGGGTCGGCACCGGTCACCTGGACCACCACCTGGCTCATCCGCATCAGGGTGCCCAGTTCGATGCCCTTGGCGAGGTTGACCAGGGTGGCGTCGTCGTCGATGAAGCCGGTCCACTCGACGAGATTGGCCCGCAGCGTCTGCGACGGTACCGCCAGCAGGATGGTCGTCACCCCGGCCAGCGCGGCGGCGGGGTCGCTGGTCGCGCGGATGCTGGCGGGCAGCTCGACGTCGTCGAGGTAGCCGCGGTTGTGGTGGCTGGTGTTGATCTCGTCGGCCACCTCGGGCCGCCGCGCCCACAGCGTCACCTCGTTGCCTGCGTCCGCCAGCACCTTGGCCAGAGCGGTGCCCCACGCACCGGCACCCATCACCGCCGCCTTGACCACGGCCCCACCCTAGCGTGGCCCGATGCGACGCAGGCCGGCCTGCATCGCAGGTTGTGGTGCCCGGCGACTGGCAGGATGGCTCCCATGAGCGGCACCCATACCGGCGGGCCCGCGGACGTCGGGCTGATCATCGCCGTCAAACGGCTCGCCGCCGCCAAGACCAGGTTGGCGCCGGTTTTCTCGGCGGCCACCCGCGAACGCGTGGTGCTGGCCATGCTCGTCGACACCATCGCCGCGGTGTCGGCCGTCCCGTCGCTGCGCAGCATCACCGTCGTCACACCCGACGACGTGGCCGCCGGCGCAGCCCGGCAACTCGGCGCCGAGGTGCTCGCTGACCCCACCCCGGACGGTCACGCCGACCCGCTGAACAACGCGATCAGCGTCGCCGAATCGGCGGTATCCCAGTCCTCTTCGAATATCGTTGTGCTGCAAGGTGATTTACCTGCCGTGCAGCCCCAGGAGCTGGCCGAGGCGATTGTCGCCGCCCGTGCGTACGAGCGCAGCTTCGTATCCGACCGCCACGGCACCGGCACCGCGGCCCTGTTCGCGTTCGGCGTGCGTCTCCAGCCGCAATTCGGCCCCGATTCGGCTCGGCGGCACGGGCATTCGGGCGCCATCGAGCTCACCGGCCCGTGGCCGGGACTGCGCTGCGACATCGACACACCGGAGGACCTGCTGGTGGCGCGTCTGCACGGCGTCGGCGCCGCGACGGCGCAGGCCGTCGGGGAGCAACGGAGAACGGCACGGCAACTCCTCTGGGCTGGCCGGTTG
>JAOPWF010000851.1 GCA_025965815.1 Mycobacterium sp. | reverse complement strand
ACCCAGATGAGTTTGGTCTCGGCGGTGATCGCGTCGCGTACCGCATCCAGGTCGCCCAGCGGCACGGCGGTGTAGTTGATTCCCCACTGGGTCAGCACCTTGTCGACGAGGCGGAACGTGCCGCCGTAGGCGTCGTCGGGCATCACCAGGTGGTCACCCGGGCGCAGCACCGCACGCAGCGCGCAGTCGCTGGCGGCCATCCCGGACGAGAAAGCACGACCGTAGGAGGCTTCCTCGACCGCGGCCAGCGACGCCTCCAGCGCCGCCCGCGTCGGGTTACCGGTGCGGGCATACTCGAAGCCGCCGCGCAGTCCCCCGACCCCGTCCTGCGCGAACGTCGAGGTGGCGTAGATCGGCGGGTTTACCGCGCCGGTGGCCGGGTCCGGCCGGTATCCGGCGTGGATGGCTTTGGTGGCCAACCCCTGCCACCGGTGGGCGTCCGGGGTTGATCCCCCGGTCGCTTCGCTCCTGCCCTCCGAGGCGCTGCCTTGCTCACTCATCACCGATCAGCGTAACGGTGTCCACGTTGCCGCCCGTCCGGTGTAGGAATGAACGCATGGCTGCTACCGCCCGGATCGAAGACATCCTCGACGTCGACTCGTTGCTGGCTCCCGAGGAGATCGAGCTGCGCCAGACCGTCCGCCGGTTCGGCGAGCAACGGCTTCGCCCGTTCATCGCGGACTGGTTCGAAGCGGCCGAGGTGCCCGCCCGCGAACTGGCTGCTGACCTCGGCAAGCTCGGGCTACTGGGCATGCACCTGGAGGGCTACGGCTGCGGCGGGTCGACGGCGACCGCGTACGGATTGGTGTGCCAGGAACTCGAAGCCGTCGACAGCGGCCTACGCAGCCTGGTGTCGGTGCAGGGATCGCTGGCGATGTACGCCATCTACCGGCACGGCAGCGAAGAGCAGCGGAAGCAGTGGTTGCCCGCGATGGCCACCGGCGACCAGATCGGCTGCTTCGGGCTGACCGAGCCGGACTTCGGTTCTAATCCCGGCGGTATGCGCACCAACGCCCGCCGCGACGGGTCGGACTGGATCCTGAACGGAACAAAGATGTGGATCACCAACGGGTCGATCGCTGACATCGCGATTGTCTGGGCCCGCACCGACGAAGGGATCGCCGGGTTCCTGGTGCCGGCGGGCACGCCAGGCTTCACGGCGCGCGAGATGACCCACAAGATGTCGCTGCGGGCGTCGATCACCTCGGAGCTGAGCTTCGACGATGTCCGGCTGCCCGCCGAGGCCAAGCTGCCCGAGGCGCACGGACTGTCCGGTCCCCTGAGCTGCCTGTCGGAGGCACGCTTCGGCATCGTGTTCGGCTCGGTTGGCGCGGCCCGCGACTGCCTGCAGGCGACGCTGGACTACGTCGGCACCCGCGACGTGTTCGAGAAGCCACTGGCCGGCTACCAGATCACCCAGGCGAAAATCGCAGATATGGCCGTCGAACTCGGCAAGGCACAGCTGTTGGCGGTGCACCTGGGCCGGCTCAAGGACGCCGGGAACATCCGGCCGGACCAGGTCAGCTTCGGCAAACTGAACAACGTCCGCGAAGCCATCAAGATCGCGCGGCAATGCCGGACGCTGTTGGGCGCCAACGGAATCACGCTGGACTATCCGGTGATCCGGCACGCCAACAACCTGGAGTCGGTGCTGACCTACGAGGGCACCTCCGAAGTGCACCAGATGGTCATCGGAGAGGCGCTGACCGGCGTCAGCGCCTTCCGATGAACATCTTCACTGCCGCGGCGGCGGCCCTGGTGGCAGCGGCTGCGGATTCAGCTCCGCCGCGTTCGCGTCGATCGGCACGCAGACGGTCCCGACGATCTTGTCGGCCAGCGTCTGGCGCTTCGCGTCCCACAGCGGCCAGAGGAACCCGATGTAGCAGATGATCGCGTCGACGATGTGCGCGATCTGCCGAACCAGGGACATCCCGAAACCGATTGGCTGGCCGGTCTTCTCGCTGACCACCTTGAATTTCATGATGGACTTGCCGATGGTCGACCCGGTCGTGCCTTGGCGGTAGCCGTAGTTCCAGATGACATAGGCGAGCACGATCAGGCTGGACAGGGCATAGATGATCACGCCCACGGCGGACGGATTCGACGTGCAGGACACGCCGTAGTCGTATTCGCCGCCACTGCTGGTGCAGTTGTTGTCCGCGGTGCCGAACGCGATTCCCTGCCCGATACCGCTGATGATTCCGGCGGGCAGCCAGTCGATGAACCACGCCGCGACTCGCTTGATCCACGGGGTGTAGGCCTCCTTGTGCAGCGCCTGCGGGAAGCTTCCCGGCGGCCCGGCGGGGTAGCCCGATTGTGGCGGGGGCGGATAACCGCCCTGTGGCGGCGGCGGATAGCTGCCGGGCGGAGGTGGAGGGTAGTTGTAGTTACCCTGCGGCGGAGGGTAATTCCCCTGCGGCGGAGGGTAGTTGCCGGGCGGTGGAGGCGGTTGTTCTGTCATGACCTTTCCCAGGGTGAGATGTTCGCTGAACGCCGAGCCGGCCCGCAGCGGTCACGCAACGGGCCGGCGTTCGGCCCTGTTGTTCTCAGAGAGGCACGCAGACGGTGCCCATGATCTTGTCGGCCAGCGTCTGCCGCTTGGCGTCCCACAGCGGGAATAGATAGCCGATGTAGCAGATGATGGCGTCCACGATGTGGGCGATCTGGCGCACGACCGACATGCCGAAACCGATGGGCTGGCCGGTCTTTTCGCTGACCACCTTGAACTTCATGATCGACTTGCCGATGCTCGACCCCGTTGTGCCCTGCCGGTAGCCGTAATTCCAAATCATGTAGGCGAACCCCAGAACAAGCGCTATTACGACCGAGGCCACACCCAGCGTCGAATTTCCGGTGGTGCAGTACTCGCCCATGTTGTATTCGGAGGTGTCGGTGACGCAGGCGGTCTCCTGGGTCGCGGCCTGGATGCCGTAGCCGATGCCGAGGATGATGCCGTATGGGATGTAGTCGATGATCCACGCCAGCACGCGGGTGAGCCACGGCGTGTACGCCTCCTTGGGCAGAGCGGCCCCCGACGACCCGGACTGCGGATAACCACCGCCCTGC
>JAOPWF010000173.1 GCA_025965815.1 Mycobacterium sp. | reverse complement strand
GTCGTCGATCGGCGCCTACACCGCATCGCAGTCGTCGTCCAGCGGTGGCGGCAGCAGCGGCGGCGGTGGCGGTGGCGGCGGCGGCGGTGGCGGCGGAGGAGGAGGCGGATCATGGTGAGTTTCCTATTGATACTGGTGCTGGTCATCGCGGTGCTGGTGCTGATCGTTTTCGTGGTCGGCTACAACAAGGTCCGCCGCGCCGACGTCCACGTCGAGGAGGCCCTCGGCGGGATCGACGTGCAACTGACCCGTCGCGCCTCGTTGATCCCCAGCCTGGTCAGCACCGTGCAGTCATTCGCGACCCACGAGCGGGCCATCCTCGACCACGTCACCGACGCGCGGGCCGCGCTGACGTCGGCGACCGGCGGCAAGTCGGTGGCACAACGCAGCGCCGCCGAGCAGGATTTCAACCAGGCGCTCGGCCAGGTGATGGCCCTCGGGCAGACTTATCCGCAGCTCAACTCCTCGAACAACTTTCTCAACCTGCAGAACAACCTCGCCGACACCGAGGACAAGCTGGCCTTCGCGCGGCAGTACTACAACGACGCGGTGGCCACCTCCAACCGGCTGATCAGCACGATCCCGTGGATGTTCGTCGCCGGGATGGCCGGGGTGTCGCAGCGGGAGTACTACCAGGCCCCGCGGTAAACGGTTCGGCCGCCGGGCACTCCTAGACTGGCGTAATGCGCCTCGTATTCGCCCGCACGCCCGGGCCAGCACTGCCGGCGCTGCGCCGGCTCATCGAGTCGCCGCGCCACGACGTGATCGCGGTGCTCACCCGTCCCGACGCCGCATCGGGGCGACGGGGCCGCCCGTCGCCCTCGCCGGTTGCACAGCTCGCCCTCGAGCACGGCGTCCCTGTGCTGCGGCCCGAGCGACCGAACTCGCCGGAGTTCGTCGCCGAACTGTGCAGGCTCGAGCCGGAGTGCTGCGCCGTCGTCGCCTACGGGGCGCTGCTCGGCCAAGACCTGCTGGAGGTGCCCGAGCGCGGCTGGGTCAACCTGCACTTCTCGCTGCTGCCGGCATGGCGCGGCGCCGCACCCGTGCAGGCGGCGATCGCGGCGGGGGACGTGGTCACCGGCGGGACCACGTTCCAGATCGAGAAGAGCCTGGACTCCGGACCCGTCTACGGCGTGGTGACCGAAACCATCCGGCCGACCGACACGGCGGGAGATCTACTCGACCGGCTCGCCAGGTCGGGCGCGGAACTCCTGGAGACCACGATGGACGGCATCTGCGACGGCTCGCTGGCGGCGGTGCCGCAGCCCGCCGAAGGGATCACCATCGCCCCGAAGGTCACCGTGGAGCAGGCCCGGGTGCGCTGGGAACTGGCCGCCCACATCGTCGAGCGGCTCATCCGCGCGGTCACGCCCAGCCCCGGAGCGTGGACCATGATCGGCGATGCGCGGCTCAAGCTCGGCCCGGTGCGGGTGGACGACGAACGGAAAGCCCTGCCGCGCGGCTCGATTCACGTCAATCGCAGCGGCGTGCGGATCGGGACCGGCTCCGATCCGGTGCTGCTCGGGTGGGTCCAGCCACCGGGTAAGAGGCCGATGAACGCCGCAGACTGGGCCCGCGGGGCCCGCCTGGACGAGTCGGCGCAGGTGTCGTGACCTACCGTCAGGACCGCAAGGCAGGGCCGCGGCGTCCCCGTCGCAAACAGCTCGACCCCGCCCGCCGCGCTGCGTTCGACGTGCTGCGCGCGGTGTCCGAGCGCGACGCCTACGCCAACCTCGCGCTGCCGGTGATGCTGCGTGAGCGCGGAATCACCGGCCGCGACGCGGCCTTCGCCACCGAACTTACCTACGGCACCTGCCGCGCCCGCGGACTGCTCGACGCCGTCATCGCCAAGGCGGCCGGGCGTCCGCCGGACCAGATCGACCCCATCCTGCTGGACCTGCTGCGCCTGGGCACCTATCAGTTGTTGCGCACCCGCGTCGACGCCCACGCCGCGGTGTCCACCACCGTTGAGCAGGCCGGCGTTGAATTCGACTCCGCGCGAGCCGGTTTCGTCAACGGCGTGCTGCGGACCATCTCCGGGCGCGACGAGCAGTCGTGGGTCGACGAGCTCGCGCCTGCGGCGGCCGATGACCCCGTCGGGCATGCGGCGTTCATGCACGCCCACCCGCGCTGGATCGCCCAGGCGTTCGCCGATGGGCTCGGGGCCGACGCCGGTGAACTCGATGCCGTGCTGGCCAGCGACGATGAGCGCCCCGTCGTCCACCTCGCGGCACGCCCGGGTGTGCTGACTGCCGACGACTTGGCCACGGCGACAGGCGAACTGGGTGGCACCGTCGGCCGGTACTCGCCCTACGCCGTGTACCTGCCCGGCGGCGATCCCGGCCGGCTCGAGCCGGTCCGCGACGGCGCGGCTCTGGTGCAGGACGAGGGCAGCCAACTGGTGGGCCGCGCGCTGACGCTGGCCCCTGTGGTGGGCGAGGACGGCGGACGCTGGCTGGACCTGTGCGCCGGACCCGGCGGCAAGACCGCGCTGCTCGCCGCGCTGGGCGCCCAGACCGGCGCGGGGGTGACCGCGGTGGAGCCCAATGAGCGGCGTGCCCAGTTCGTCGAGGAGAACACCCGCGGCCTGGCGGTCGAGGTGCTGCGGGTCGACGGCCGCGACACCGGGCTGGACGGCGGGTTCGACCGCGTGCTCGTCGACGCGCCGTGCACCGGCCTCGGCGCCCTGCGCCGTCGCCCGGAGGCCCGGTGGCGCAGGCAGCCGGGCGACGTTCCTACCCTGGTGAAGCTGCAACGGGAGCTGCTGGCGTCGGCGATCGCGCTGACCCGTCCCGGCGGGGTGGTGCTGTATGCGACGTGTTCGCCGCACCTGGCCGAAACCGTGGGGGTGGTGGGCGACGCGCTGCGCCGCCAACCGGTGCGGGCGCTGGACACCCGGCCGCTGTTCGCCCCCGTCGACGTCCTGGGTGACGGGCCGTACGTGCAGCTCTGGCCGCATCGGCACGGCACCGATGCCATGTTCGCCGCGGCGTTGCAAGTAGTCTGACTCCCATGCCCGGTCCGCTGATAGCGCCGTCCATCCTGGCCGCCGACTTTGCGCGACTGGCCGATGAAGTCGCCGCGGTGCGCGGCGCCGACTGGCTGCACGTCGATGTGATGGACAACCACTTCGTGCCCAACCTGACGATCGGGCTGCCGGTGGTGGAGAGCCTGCTCCCGGTCACCGACATTCCGATCGACTGCCACCTGATGATCGACAACCCGGATCGCTGGGCGCCGCCCTACGCCGAGGCCGGGGCCTACAACGTCACCATCCACGCCGAGGCGACCGGCCACCCGGTCAAGGTGGCCCGTGACATCCGGGCGGCGGGCGCCAAGGCCGGGCTCAGCGTGAAGCCCGGCACCCCGCTGGAGCCCTACCTGGAGATCCTCCGCGAGTTCGACACCCTGCTGGTGATGTCGGTCGAGCCGGGGTTCGGCGGCCAGAGCTTCATCCCCGAGGTGCTGGTCAAGGTGGGCACCGCGCGGCGGCTGGTCGACTCCGGTGAGTTGCGGATCCTGGTGGAGATCGACGGCGGCATCAACGCCGACACCATCGAGCAGGCCGCCGAGGCCGGTGTGGACTGTTTCGTCGCCGGCTCGGCCGTCTACGGCGCGGAGGATCCCGCCGCCGCGGTGCAGGCGCTCCGGCAGCGGGCAGCCGCGGCCTCCCACCACCTGACGCTGTGACGATCGAGGCCGCCATGCGGCTGGCCATCGAGCACGCCGAACACGCCAAGGGCGCCACCTATCCCAACCCGCCGGTCGGCGCGGTCATCCTGGACCGCGACGGCCAGATCGCCGGGGTGGGCGGCACTGAGCCGCCCGGCGGCCCGCATGCCGAGGTGGTCGCGCTGCGACGCGCGGGCACCCGCGCGGAAGGTGGCACCGCGGTGGTCACCCTGGAGCCCTGCAACCACCACGGGCGCACCCCACCGTGTGTGGATGCCCTTCTGGCCGCGGGGATTTCGTCCGTCGTCTACGCCGTCGCGGATCCGAATCCGGAAGCGGCCGGGGGAGCGTCGCGGCTCGCGGTCGCCGGTGTGCGGGTGTTGGCGGGCGTGCTGGCCGACGAGGTTTCGCGGGGGCCGCTGCGCGAGTGGCTGCACAAGCAGCGCACCGGTATGCCGCATGTGACATGGAAGTACGCCGCCAGCGTCGACGGCCGCAGCGCGGCGGCGGATGGCAGCAGCCAGTGGATCACCGGCGATGCCGCCCGGGCCGACGTCCATCGCCGTCGCGCCGCGGCCGACGCCATCGTGGTCGGCACCGGCACGGTTTTCGCCGACGACCCGGCGCTGACGGCCCGGCGTCCCGACGGCAGCCTCGCCGATCGCCAGCCGCTGCGGGTCGTCGTGGGTGAGCGCGAAATCAGCTCGGATGCAAGGGTTTTGAACGACGACTCGCGCACCATGGTGATCCGCACCCGGGATCCCCACGAAGTCATCAAGTCGTTGTCGGACCGCACCGATGTGATCGTCGAGGGCGGTCCCACCCTGGCCGGAGCGTTCCTGCGCGCCGGGGTAATCGACCGGATCCTGGCCTATGTGGCGCCCATTCTGCTCGGCGGGCCGATCACCGCGGTGGACGATATCGGCGTGCTCAGCATCGCCAGGGCCCAGCGGTGGCGGTTCGACGGGATCGACCCGATCGGGCCCGACCTGCTGCTGAGCCTCGTGCCGGCCCAGACGGGCTAGACCTGGTGCGCGAACTCCTTCACCAGCGCCTTGCAGAACGCGGGCAGGTCGTCCGGTTTGCGGCTGGAGATTAGCGTGTTCTGGCCGTTCGAGTCCACCATGATCTCTTTGTCGACCCAGTTGCCGCCGGCGTTGCGGATGTCGGTCTTCAGGGAAGGCCAGGACGTGATCGTCCGTCCTCGCACCCGGTCGGCCTCGACGATGGTCCAGGGGGCGTGGCAGATCACGGCCACCGGCTGGCCCCGGTCGAAGAACGACTTCACCAGGCTGACAGCTGCCGGTTGCATCCGGAGGAAGTCGGGGTTGGCGACGCCGCCGGGCAGCACCAGCCCGTCGTAGTCCGAGGCACTGACGGCATCGGCCGACTTCTGGGCCGCAAAGGTGTCGGCGGCGGTCAGGTGGTTGAAAGCCTGCACCTTGCCCACTTCGGTGGAGATCAGCTCCGGTGTTCCGCCGGCCTGTTCCACCGCCTTCCATGGCTCGGTGAGTTCGACCTGCTCCACGCCCTCGGGCGCCACCAGGAATGCGATGCGCTTGCCTTGCAGTTCGTTTGCCATCTCTGACGGATACCCGCAACGCGGGCGGGCGACTCAGCGCGAGACCGCTATTTTCTGGGTACCCGGTTCGGGCTCATCGGCGTGCTCGTGGCGGCCGCTGATGAACAACGCGGCCAGCGCACCGAGGACGCAGACGATCGCGGTGATCCCGAACATCTCGCCGTACTGCATGGCGAACGCGGTCCGGTACTTCCCGGCTTCACCGGCGATCTTGGCCGCCAGGCTGTTGCCACCGGGACTGGGCAGGCTCGCCAGGATCTGGTTGAACCGGTACAGGCCCCAGGCGCTCAGCGCCGCGACGCCGACCAGCATGCCGGTCATCCGGGCCACCACCACCGCCGATGACGCGATGCCGTGCTGGGCGGCGGGCACCACCCGCAGCGTCGCCGACGTCAGCGGCCCGATCACCAGACCCAGCCCGATCCCGGCCAGTGCCAGGTCGGTGTCCATCGTCGGCAGGGTGAACAGGCCGAGGTCGTGACGGGCGGTCAGCACGTCGACCGGCCACTTCGAGACCAACCAGTACCCCACCGCCGCGATGAGCAGGCCGGCGCACGCCACCGCGCGGTCGCCGACCTTGGTGGCGATCCAGCCGCCGACCAGCGCACCGATCGGCAGCGCCACCAAAAAGCGCAGCAGCAGACCGGCAGCCTGGTTCTGGTCCATGCCGAGCACGCCCTGGCCGAACAGTTCGACGTTGACCAGCGTCACCATCAGCGCGGCACCGGCTGCGACCGAGGCGGCGAGCGCGGCCAGGAACGGCCGGAAATGCACACCGGCCGGCTCGATGAGCCGGGTGCGGGCGAAGCGTTCCCAGACGCCGAACGCGACGGCGGCAATGCCGGCACCGATCAGTAGCAGCGGACCCGAGCTCGGCAGCACGTGTTTACCGTCAGGCGCCGGGTTGTACAGGCCGAACACGGCCAGGCCGAGCGCGATCGCCAGCAGCAGGCCGCCGATGACGTCGATCTTCTCCGGCGGCGCGGTGCTCTTCTGCCGGGACGGCAGGCTGAAGTGGATCATCACCATGGCGACCGCGGCCAGCGGCACGTTGATCCAGAACACGTCACGCCAGGTGTGCAGCAGCCAGACCACGAAGATGCCGTACAGCGGGCCGAGCACGCTGCCCAGTTCCTGGGCGGCGCCGATACCGCCGAGCACGGCGGCCCGGTTGCGTTGCGACCAGAGGTCGGCGGCCAGGGCCAGCGTCACCGGCAGCAGCGCGCCGCTGGCGGTGCCCTGAATGACGCGGCCGATCACCAGCATCGTCAGGTCGTTGGACAACGCCGTCACCACCGAGCCTGCGGCGAACCCGGCCAGGCTCACCTGCAGCAACAGCTTGCGGCCGAAGCGGTCCGACGCCCGGCCCAGCAGCGGCATCGCAGCGATGTAGCCGAGCAGGTAACCGGTGATGATCGGCGCGACCTGCTGGATCTTGTTGATCGGGATGCCGACGCTGCTCATGATGTCGGCCATGATCGTGACCACGACATAGGTGTCGAGGGCACCCAACAGGACCGCGAGGCTGCCCGCGCTGATGGCCATCCGGCGGCTCACGCCCGAAGTCCCCGCAGCCGTCACGCTGCTGTCCGATGTCGCCGGCTTCGCGGCTCGGTGCCCGGCCATTACACCGGCGGCTTCGTCACGGCGACGGTCTTGCCCCAATCCGACAGCGTCATCTGGACCGACGTGCCCTGACTCGGCTCGAGCTTGGCCCGCATCAGCTCGTGGTTACCGTCTTGACGGATCCACGCGGTGCCCGGGACCGGCCCCTTGGCGGCGATCTGCGGTGCCAGTTTGTTGACCGCGTCGGCGCTGACCTTGCCGGTAACCCGGACGGTCTGCACGCCATTGACCGTCTCGGTCGCCTCGGACTTTGCATCGGTGAAGTTGGCCAGCAGGTTGGCCAGGCCGGTGTCCGGATTGAGGATGAGCGACGGGTCGTAGATGTCGGCGGCGGGCCCGAAGTCGATCCAGTTGTTCGGGGTAAGCGCCCCGTAGAGGATCTTGTTGTACACGACCAGGTCGACGTCGATGTCGGACCCGCCCATGGTGATCTTGGCCTTGCCCTGCGCCGCGGTCTCAGGGGCGTTGGTGAGGTCGGCATCGAGCGTCTTGACCGGAAGGCCCTCGATCTTGCCGTCGACCGTCAGATTCAGGTGCACACTCTGCAGGCTCTTGGTGGTCTGGCTGGATTCCGTCAGCAGCGTCGCCGCGTCTGGCAGCGACTGGCTGCTGCCCCCCGAGGACGACGAGCAGCCGGCGACCACAACGGCTGCGGTGCTGAGGGCGGCAAGGACGGCGATCAAGCGGCGGCGCGTCTGCATGTCTGCATCGTAGAGGGTGCCGACCGGCGACTCGCACCCGCAACCGGGCGCCGCGCCGGTGCGTTGCATGCCTCCGGCCCGCTCGGTAGAAGTGAGTGTATGGCCGGTGAGCTGGACTTTCGCCCGATGAGCGCGGAGAGCGGCGACGCCGCCGCACTGGTGACGGCGATGATCGACGAAATGCGGAAGTTGTACTGGGACGTTGGTGCCGGCCTGGACCTCAATTCCCCGGACATGCCCAAGGCCGGTCCCGCCGAACTCGGGCCGCCCGGTGGGACGTTCCTGGTCGGATACCGGGTTGGGTCGGCTGGCGACGAGGCCGTCTGCGGCGGCGGTATCAAGCGGCTACCGGACGGGACCTGTGAGATCAAGCGCATGTATGTGGCGCCCGCCGCACGCGGTCAGGGTGTGGCGCGGGCGCTGCTGCACGCGTTGGAGGATGCCGCCCGCGGGCTGGGATACACCGTCGCCCGGCTGGACACCGGGCCGCGTCAGCCCAACGCCCAAGGTCTCTACCAGTCCGAGGGATACGTTCCGATCGCCAACTTCAACGGCAACCCCGTTGCGACGTATTTCGGCGAAAAGAGCCTGACTGGCTAGCCTCGTAATCGTGTTCACCGGGATTGTCGAAGAACTGGGCGAAATCGTCGGCAAAGAAGAACTCGCCGATGCCGCGCGGTTCGTCATCCGCGGCCCCGTCGTGACCGTGGATGCCCGCCACGGCGACTCCATCGCGGTCAACGGGGTGTGTCTGACGGTGGTGCAGGTGCTGCCGGAGGGCCAGTTCACCGCCGACGTGATGCAGGAGACGCTGGACCGCTCCAGCCTGGAGAAGGTCGACGTCGGCAGCCACGTCAACCTGGAACGCGCCGCGGCCGTCGACAGCCGGCTGGGCGGTCACATCGTGCAGGGCCACGTCGACGGCACCGGCCATGTGCTGGCCCGAACGCCTTCCGAGCACTGGGAACTGGTACGCATCGCACTGCCGGCCGAATTGGCGAGGTATGTGGTCGAGAAGGGTTCCATCACGGTCGACGGGATATCGCTGACGGTTTCCGCGATTGGTCCGGACTGGTTCGAGGTCTCGCTGATTCCCACCACCCTGCAGATGACCACCCTGGGCCGGGCCGCTGTCGGCACCCCGGTCAACCTGGAGGTCGACATCATCGCAAAATATGTCGAACGGCTGATGGGCGAGCGGCGGCAATAACCTGGCTGCGCCGGTGGTTCATACTGGTGGCAGCTTTCAGCGTCTGTGTTCAAGGAGTTCCGGCGGGAACCGGCAAGGGTGGCAGGGATGACGAGGTTGGACTCCGTCGAGCGGGCGGTCGCCGACATCGCGGCGGGTAAGGCCGTGGTCGTCATCGACGACGAAGACCGCGAGAACGAGGGCGACCTCATTTTCGCCGCCGAGAAGGCGACCCCGGAGTTGGTGGCCTTCATGGTGCGCTACACCTCCGGATACCTGTGCGTGCCGCTGTCCGGGGCGATCTGCGACAAGCTCGGGCTGCTCCCGATGTATGCGGTCAACCAGGACAAGCACGGCACCGCCTACACCGTGACGGTCGACGCGAAGAAAGGCGTCGGGACCGGCATCTCGGCGTCGGACCGCGCGACCACTATGCGGCTGCTCGCCGACCCGAACAGCATCGCCGAGGACTTCACCCGGCCCGGCCACGTCGTGCCACTGCGCGCCAAGGACGGCGGCGTGCTGCGCCGGCCCGGCCACACCGAGGCGGCCGTCGACCTGGCCCGGCTGGCCGGCCTGCAACCCGCGGGCGCGATCTGCGAGATCGTCAGCCAGAAGGACGAAGGCGCGATGGCGCAGACCGACGAGCTGCGGGTCTTCGCCGACGAGCACGACCTGGCGCTGATCTCGATCGCCGACCTCATCGAATGGCGGCGCAAGCACGAGAAGCACATCGAACGGGTCGCCGAGGCCCGGATTCCCACCCGGCACGGTGAGTTCCGGGCGGTCGGCTACACCAGCATCTACGAGGACGTCGAACACGTCGCGCTGGTCCGTGGCGATGTCGCGGGGCCGCACAGCGACGGCCACGACGTGCTGGTGCGCGTGCACTCGGAGTGCCTGACGGGCGACGTGTTCGGCTCCCGGCGCTGCGACTGCGGGCCCCAGCTGGACGCCGCGATGGCGATGGTCGCCCGTGAAGGCCGCGGCGTGGTGCTCTACATGCGTGGCCACGAGGGTCGCGGCATCGGACTGATGCACAAGCTGCA
>JAOPWF010000790.1 GCA_025965815.1 Mycobacterium sp. | reverse complement strand
TGAACAGCTCGTAGGCGGGGATCGCCAGTTCCCCGGCGCCGTCGGCGGCCCGCACCCGCGGCCGTGATCGGCACCCGCCGCCCATCCAGGGTCACCGAGCCGCGTTCCCGGCCGTGGCGCACCGCGGTCCGCGCGACGTCATGCTTGCCCTTCGGCCCGGCCAATGCGGTCACATCGGCCTCCAACAATGACTGCATGACCTGAAGGCCGGCGCCGACGGCCAGCGCCAGCAGGCCCTCCTGCATGTTTTGGGCGATCTCGGCCATCGCCACGCTGACCTGCTCCGGAAAAACCGGCACGGCCGCATCCGCGGGCTGGTTCTGACTACTGTTCTTCCTGGCAGTCCCTTGCTGTTGGTGTGTCTTGGTGGACGCCCGACACCTACCACACGGCAGGTCTCGAGCGGGGGACCGCCACCTCAAGTTCTACGACGCCCGGGACAACCTCCTTGCGACGGTTCAAGATCTCTTGTCTCGAAGGCACTCCGTAGGTGAAGCGTACTTCGTGGTCGGCGGCCTTGTCAGTAACCGGTGATGGAACCGGCGTGGTGGCCCACGCCGGCAGCGCTGGCCTTCGGCTACTGGCGGATCGGACCGGTCTGACGAGCGCGGTCTCCACGGTACTGAGGCGCCGCTCGTTCACCCCGCGCCACGACCGTGGACGGGTGCTGGTCGATGTCGCAGTGATGCTCGGCGATGGCGGTGAGGCGATCGCCGATATCGACGTGTTGGGTCACCAGTCGCAGGTGCTGGGGCCGGTCGCCTCAGCACCGACGGTGTGGCGGACCCTTGATGAACTGACCCCCGCGCGGCTGAAGCGGATCGACTCCGCCCGGGCGCGGGTGCGTCGCCACGTGTGGTCTCAGTTGCCTGACGGGTGGCCGGCATCGACGGTCGCCGGCACCGACCTGGGCGAGGTGGTGGTGCTCGATGTGGACGCCACCATCGTGGTGTCCCACAGCGAGAAGGAGAACGCAGCGCCAATGTTCAAGGGCACGTTTGGGTTTCACCCATGGGGGGTGTGGTGCGACAACACCACCGAACTGCTGGCCTCCCGGACTGCGGGCGGGCAACGCCGGCGCCAACACCGCCGCCGATCACATCGAGGTGCTGGCCGCCGCGATCAACCAGATCCCCAGAACACCGCAAACACGTGGTGATTCGTGCTGATGGCGCCGGAGCCTGGCACGCGCTGTTGGACTGGCTGACTGACCAGAACCAGATCCAGATCCGGGGCCGCCGCGTCGATTACTCGGTGGGGTTCGCGGTCACCGACAAGGTGGGTCAGGCCATCATCATGGTCCCCGACAAGGTGTGGACCCCCGCTTTGGACGCGGACGGTGGTGTGCGTGCCGGTGGAGACATCGCCGGGATCACCGACCTGCTCGACCTGACAAGCTGGCCGGCGGGGATGCGGATCATCGTGCGCCGCGAACGCCCCCACCCCGGCGCCCAACTATCGCCGGAAACACCGTTCGCGAGATAGTCCCCGGCGTAAAAAAGGTAAATGTCGTTGCGGCACACGGTGAATCGTCGACACGGCTGGCACTACGGGGCTGCTCCTGCTCGCTGCAGGTGGGTGTGAATGCTGCCGGCACCCCAGCGCGGGTTGGCGTTGCGTAGCCGCACAATCTCAGTCTCCAGGTCGGCACTGGTGCGTTGCGGCGATGACAGTGGCCGACGCGAGTTCGGCGCAAGCGCCGCCACATCGTCGACGTAGAGTCGGCGTTAGTAGACGTAGAAGGTCTGCCGTGAGCCCGGTATCGGCGGCGCGTCTGGGCCACCGTGATCCCATCGCGCATCGGTGTCAGCAGGATCTCTAATCAGCGTTCGTTCACGCTTAACACTCTCACTTTCGGAGAGTGTCAGGGATGTCCGCTGACGATCTGTCAGCCATGTGTCCAGGCCCTACAAAGGCATTACCGGGCCAAAGGGGTCAATATTCAGATGCCGCTACGGGGTCAGAATTCGGCTGCCGTTGACACGAGAACCCCGCCCGCCGCCGCACCGGAAGCGGTGGACTCTTACCCATGGACCACGAACACCGCCACACGAAAACCGCAATGCGGCATGATCAACACACCAACCGTGTCCGGACTACCGGATCAGGCTCCAAACACAGCATCAACAATCTCGACCGCTCGCAAGAGCTTGCCGCAGCGAGCTTTGCGACTGCACGCGAGTCAGCTGACGTGCTCTATCGCGGCTGTCAGCCTCGCGTTATCGTTAGTTGATGCAAGCTTGTGCCCGCTCGCACCTTCATCCGGATGCGACACAGCGACCCCACGGTCAGGATCCGATGTCTTGGGCAGGACAAGAATCAATGAACGATTCCCGGTCGACTAAGCCGCCCACCGCGACGCAGGGCCATACCCTCGGATTCGGCTGCGCAAGCCCCTACGGACTGCCCGGAAGGCGCAACCGGCTCGCAGTATTGGAAGCCGCCTACGACCTCGGAATCAGGCATTTCGACGTGGCGCCCATCTATGGCCTCGGCATAGCCGAAGCCGAGTCGGCAGATTTTGCGCAAACACGTACCGATATACGGATCGCGACGAAATTTGGAACCAGGCCCACCGTAATCGGTCACCCCACCGAGTTCGTCCAGCCCCCGATCCTGGGGATACTGCAGATGTCCTCCGCCGTGAAATCCAAAGTCAAACAATCCGGCGGCGAAGCAGACGCCGGGGCAGTTGGCCGACTTCTCTACTCGCGCCAGGACTACTCTGTCGCGGGCGCCCAGCGCGCGCTCGTTTCGAGCCTTCGGGCTCTTCGCACAGAGCGAATCGACTACTTCCTGCTGCACGAACCGGTCGGCGCTCTGCCCGACGACTACAGCGACCTCGTCGACTATCTCGAGACCGAGCGCAGCCGGGCCGCGATCGGATACTGGGGTCCGGCGGGTGATCTGTCCCGCATGGACGACGCAGTAGCGGGCCTAAGCGCGCGGGCCCCTGCGCTTCAGTTTCCTTATGACCTGATCGCTGGACAGGGCGGACCGCCACCGGAGCAGGACCGGACCAGCATCACCTACGGCTTCCTCTCCCGAACGCTGCCGCGCGTCCAAGGTGTCCTCAGTCGCGAGCCAAAAACCCGGCGGCAGTGCAGCGAATTGGTCGATGCTGACCTCTCGGATGCGAGAACCGTCCTCGAGCTGCTCGTGCGTGACGCGGTGACGCACAACCAGGGCGGAACGGTGCTGCTGTCGTCGACCAAGACCAAGAACCTCGAGATGGCGTGCGCGGCCGCGGATGTCGCTCTCCGCAACGGGGCCGAGGTCGCGAGCACGATGCGGGAGAAGTACCCCGAGACGCGAGCTGAGCGATGATCATCTCCGGGAACGATATTCTGCACGATGCGCGCCTGCATGCGGGTCTCGTTGTCATCGGGGCCGGGCCGGTGGGCATCGTCTCCGCGCTGGAGGCGACAAGGAGAGGCGTCGACGTCCTCCTGATCGAGACCGGGAATAGGAAACAGAGCCCGGAGTATCAGAAGCTGTCCGTGGCGCACCGGCAGCGCCCAGATATGCATGCACCAGTCGAACTGGCAGTCAGCCGCCAGCTCGGCGGCACGTCTTCGATCTGGGGTGGACGGTGCGTTCCCTACGCTCGTGTCGACTTCGTCGAGCGCGACGTCGCGCCGGATTCTGCGTGGCCCGTGACCTACGAGGACGTGCAATGCTACTTCGAACGAGCCTGCCAGTGGATGCTCTGCGGCCGGCCCATCTTTGACGTCAACGAGCTAAATCATCTGCCCCAACACATGATCGCGGGTCTTGAGGACGGACCAGTTTCAACGTCATCGCTCGAGCGATGGTCACTCCCAACCGATTTCGGCACGGTGTACTTCGACGATCTGCGCGATGCGGTCGGCCTCAATGTCGTTACCGACACGACCTGTGTACGGATCAACCTCGATGACGATCGAGCACGTGCGACGGGTGGGTTAGAAAGCACCCGATTGCTGATGTGTTCACCGGGTCGGGTAGGCACAAGCATCGGCGAGCATTCCGGCCAGTTGGGTCACTGGTACATGGCCCACCTCGAGGGTGTGAACGCCGACCTCGTGCTGTCCACCCCTGCCGAGGACACGATCTACTGGTACGAGCGCGACATCGACGGTTCCTATGTCAGGCGGAGATTCGCATTTGCTGAGAGCTATCTGCTCGAGCACCGCCTGCCCACCATCTCCGGATGGATCGCCAACCCGGAGCTGGCTGACGCGTCGCACCACAATGCGCAGCTGTCGTTGACGTATCAGGCCCTGATCTCGCCCCTCGGCCTCTTGTTCGCGCCGACAGCCCAACGACTTTCACTGACCGGTTCCAAGATCCCTGGAACGCCCTACGGCATGGCAAAGCGATCATCGGTTTGGGCACATTTTCGTAATCTGCTTCGACGTCCGGTCGAAACCATACGATTCATCTTCGACTTCGGCATTAGACTGGTGTTCGCTCGGGGCCGTAAACCGCCGGGCTACTTCGTCTCGAATCCCTCGAACCGCTACCCGCTCCAGTACCACGCTGAGCATTTACCCCACTACCGCAGTTGCGTAAGGCTAGCCGAGGACGTCGACGACCTCGGCATGCCGAAACTCGATATCGATATCCTGTTCACGGACGAAGACATCGAAGGCGTACTGGCGGCACACGGACACTGGGATCGCTACCTGCGCGCCATTGGCGTGGGACGGCTTGCCTATCTCTCGGACGATCTTCTGGCGGCAGTGCGCGCGCGCACCGGCGGCGGCTTCCACCAGGTAGGAACCACCCGCATGTCAAAAGATCCGGAGAAGGGTGTGGTCGACGAGAACCTCGCTGTCCATGGTCTCCCGAATGTCCACGTCGCGAGCAGTTCGGTGTTCGTGACGTCCAGACAGGCAAACTCGACATTCATGGTCGTCGTTTTCGCCATGCGTCTCATCGAGCGGCTGTATGGCGCCCGGTAGATCGGCGGCCCACGCCTGCCCAGCAGCCCACAGTGTGGTCACTTCCCCGTCGCCGAGTCGAGGGCTGCGCTGTGCGTGACATTAAGCGTGCCGAACTGCGTGCGCCGGCACGAGTTCTCGACATCGACATCGCACGCACCTATGGCGACGAAGAAGTAGTCGATGTTGCGCGGTTCGCAACGGCGTGGTGTCTGGTCCGTCGGAACGGCGTCGCAGTGGCCACGCGATTCTTGGAGATCGAAGCCGATCTGTCGCTACCCCTCGTAGACCTGCGTGACCGCTTCGCTGCATCCGGCATCCCGCAGCCGCTCGAACCCTCAGAAGGCCTCAACGCAACGCTTACTGTGGTGATCTGCACCCGGGATCGCCGCGAAGGGTTGTTGAAGACGCTGGCCAGCCTCGCCGGACAGTCCGATTCCGGCTTCGAGGTAGTGATTGTCGACAACTCGCACGAGGGCGAGGTTGCCCGCACGCTGGTTAGCTTCAAGGGTCTCGCGATCCGGTGTTGCCACGAGCCCGCACCGGGCCTGTCACGTGCCAGGAACCGCGGGCTGTCCGAGGTGCGCAGCGAGCTCATCGCGTGGATCGACGACGACGAAGTGGCCGACCCCGACTGGATCGCCTGGATCAAGCGAGGATTCGCGCTCCGGGATCGACCCGACGCCGTGGCGGGTGTAATGCTGCCGGCGGAGTTGGAAACGGACGCTCAGGTCAACTTCGAACGCTACGGCGGGTTCAACAAGGGTCGCGGCATCGAACCGGTTCGGCTACGTGCGGGCACACCGCCGCTATTCGATCCCCTGTACCCACTGCCGAGCTTCGGCGCCGGCGGCAATATGGCCTTCCGGACCGAGACGCTGCGCGCCATCGGCGGCTTCGACAATCGGCTCGGCGCTGGGACCTTGACCCAAGGGGGCGAGGACACGCGAGCTCTTTCGCTCCTGCTCGAGAACGGCTCGATGATCCTGCATTGGCCACCGGCCATTACCTGGCACTACCACCGCCGGACCGACGAGGCCCTTGAGAAGCAGTTCTTCGGTAATTCCGCGGGTCTCACCGCGTTCTACATGAGCATGATCCTGTCATCGCCGAAATACTTCTGGCGGATCCTCGGGTTGGTCCCGCGGGGGGTAAAACGGATTCTGGCTAATCGCGGCTCCGGGCGTCCGGACTGGCCGACGGGGGGGGTCCCGGAGAATTTTCTGCGCGCGGGTAGGAAGGGCCTGTTCCAGGGTGCTTGGTTGTACCTGCGCGAACTCCGCCGTCAACGCCGCGCGGAACCCGTCCGCTGAGTGCCAAGGCCGCGGTCCGCCTGAGTGCAAGGGGATCCGGAGGTCGCAGGGATTCGATGATCTTTCCGACGGTGTTGTCGGCCGGGCCGCGGTAGAGGGTTTCGACGAGGTCGGCGGCGGTGAAGTAGCGGACCTTGTGGCTGGCGTGGATGGCGGCGACGCCAGGCCGATTAGGTGTGGGACTTCCCGGTTCCTGCGGCGAGTTCGGTTTCGACCAGGGGTCCAGCGTTGGGTCTTCGACGTGAGCAGGACTTCGGGGGCG
>JAOPWF010000771.1 GCA_025965815.1 Mycobacterium sp. | reverse complement strand
CGAAGGGCTGAATCCAACGGGGTCGTTCAAGGACCGTGGGATGACAATGGCCGTCACCGACGCCCTCGCCCGCGGCCAGCAGGCGGTGCTGTGCGCGTCCACCGGTAACACGTCGGCGTCCGCTGCGGCCTACGCGGCCCGCGCCGGCATCACCTGCGCGGTGCTGATTCCGCAGGGCAAGATCGCGATGGGCAAACTCGCCCAGGCGGTCATGCACGGCGCGAAGATCATCCAGATCGACGGCAACTTCGACGACTGCCTGGAACTGGCCCGCAAAATGACGGCCGACTTCCCGACGATCGCGCTGGTCAACTCCGTCAATCCGGTCCGGATCGAGGGCCAGAAGACGGCGGCGTTCGAGATCGTCGATGCGCTGGGCACCGCCCCCGACGTGCATGCCCTGCCGGTCGGTAATGCCGGCAACATCACGGCCTACTGGAAGGGCTACACCGAGTACTACCGCGACGGACTGGCCGACCGGCTGCCGCGCATGCTGGGCACCCAGGCCGCGGGCGCCGCGCCGCTGGTCTTCGGCGAGCCGGTTAAGGAGCCAGAGACCATCGCCACGGCCATCCGCATCGGCTCACCGGCGTCGTGGTCGTCGGCAGTGGAGGCCCAGCAGCAGTCCAAGGGCCGCTTCGTGGCCGCCACCGACGAGGAGATCCTCGCCGCGTACCACCTGGTGGCTCGCACCGAAGGGGTGTTCGTCGAGCCTGCCTCAGCGGCCAGCATCGCCGGTCTGCTCAAATCGGTCGAGGATGGCTGGGTGGCCCGCGGCTCGACCGTGGTGTGCACGGTGACCGGGAACGGCCTCAAAGATCCGGACACCGCGCTCAGGGGGATGCCCTCGGTGACCGCGGTGCCGGTCGATCCCGTCGCTGTCGTCGCGAAATTGGGTCTGGACTAGCAAGGTGGGCTTGCGGTGACCCAGATTCTGCCCGCCGGGCTGTCGGGGAGTGCTGTCGTGGCGGCGTCGACCGCCAACCTCGGGCCGGGATTCGACAGCCTTGGCCTGGCACTGAGCTGTTACGACGAGATCTTCGTCGAGACAACCGGTTCCGGCCGGACGGTCGAGGTCGAGGGTGAGGGTGCCGGCCAGGTCCCACTCGGTCCGCAGCACCTGGTGGTTCGCGCCATCGAGCGGGGGTTGAGTGCCGCGGGGGTCAGCGCCGCTGGTCTGGCAGTGCGCTGCCGCAACGCGATCCCGCACTCGCGTGGGCTCGGTTCCTCGGCCGCGGCTGTGGTCGGTGGCCTCGCCGCGGCGAATGGCCTTGTGGCGCAAGCGGGCTCAGAGCCGTTGTCGGAGACCGAACTGATTCAGTTGTCGTCGGAGTTTGAAGGCCATCCCGACAACGCGTCGGCCTCGGTGCTGGGCGGCGCGGTGGTCTCCTGGACGCAGGACACGGGCGGGCGACCGCGCTACTGCGCTGTGCCGTTGCGGCTGCATCCCGATATTCACCTGTTCCCCGCCATTCCCCAGGAGCGTTCGTCAACCGCTGAGACCCGGGTGCTGCTGCCCGATCAGGTCAGTCACGCGGACGCGCGGTTCAATCTGAGCCGGTCGGCGTTGTTGGTGGTGGCGCTGACCGAACGCCCGGACTTACTGATGGCAGCGACCGAGGATGTGCTGCACCAGCCGCAGCGGGCGGTGGCCATGCCTGCATCGGCGGAATACCTGAGGCTACTGCGGCGTTGTGGTGTTGCGGCGGTGCTTTCTGGGGCTGGACCTGCGGTTATCGCGCTGAGTTCGCGGCCGGAGTTACCAGCTGATGCCCTCGCGTATGGCGCCGCCAATGGATTCACCGTCAGCAGGATGAGCGTAGGTGACGGGGTTCGGTGGACATCGGGCGTAGCGGTTCGCAGTTGACACAGGTCACACGTGAAACACTGTTTCTTGCTTCCGGCGGCCAACCGGGTTATTCTCGCCTTTGTCCAGCAATCGCAGCGCCTCTGCCTGCGCCAACACTAGGACGACCACCAATTCTTCTCGTGGATGACGGTTCGCCATACTGCCGCGAATCCCGGCCATCACCGTTGCAGAGCCGACGGTGGGATCTTCGCGTTCAGCACTTTGGCTGAATGCAACGAACCCTCGCGTGACGCGATCGGCGGGGGAAAGAAAGGAAATCCGTGACCGATACGGACCTCATCACGGCTGGTGGCAGCACCGAGAATACGGAGCTGCCGAACCCCGTGACTACTAATAATGCGGCTCCTGTGGCCGTTGACCCGCCTGCTGCACCACCGGCCGCCGACAGCGCCCGGAGTGGCCGTTCGGGGTCGCTGTCGACGATGGTGCTGCCCGAGTTGCGGGCCCTCGCCAATCAGGTCGGCGTCAAAGGCACGTCCGGCATGCGCAAGAGCGATCTGATTGCCGCGATTCGCGAGCAGCAGGGCCAATCCAACGGCCGTGCCCGCAAGGAGAGCAACGACAGTGCGCGTGAGCCTGCAGGCGACGCGACCGACACCGCGACGAGCGACAGCGGCACCACCAATGCCCCCGAGCAGCAGGGAGCCCCCGAGCAGCAGGGCGCTCCCGAGCGGCAGGGGCAGCGCCGCGAACGCCGCGGTGCCGCCCGCGATGCCGGAGCTTCCGCCGATGGCGGTTCCGACCGGCCCAAGCAGGACAACCGGCAGGGCCAGGACCGCAATGCCCAGCAGGACTCCAACAAGGAGACCAAGCAGGGCGGCGGTGACCAGCAGCAGAACGACCAGCAGGGCAATCAGCAGAACCGCAACCAGCAGAATCGCAATAACAACAACGACGACGATGACGGCGACGGCCGTGGTGGCCGCCGGGGTCGTCGATTCCGTGATCGCAGGCGCCGCGGCGAGCGTGGCGGCGGCGAAGGTGGCGGCGAGCGTGCCGACACCGAGTTGCGCGAGGACGATGTCATACAGCCGGTCGCGGGCATCCTCGACGTGCTGGACAACTATGCATTCGTCCGCACTTCGGGCTACCTGCCCGGATCCAACGACGTCTACGTCTCGATGAACATGGTGCGCAAGAACGGCCTGCGCCGGGGCGACGCCATCACCGGTGCGGTCCGGGTCCCCAAAGAAGGGGAAGGCGCCGGTCAGAACCCGCGGCAGAAGTTCAACCCGCTGGTGCGTCTCGACACCGTCAATGGCGGACCGGTCGAGGACTCCCGGAATCGTCCGGACTTCGGCAAGCTCACGCCGCTGTATCCGAATCAGCGGCTGCGGCTGGAGACATCGTCCGACCGGCTCACCACCCGGGTCATCGACTTGATCATGCCGATCGGCAAGGGCCAGCGTGCCCTCATCGTGTCGCCGCCGAAGGCCGGCAAGACCATGATCCTGCAGGCCATTGCCAACGCGATCACCACGAACAACCCGGAGTGCCACCTGATGGTGGTGCTTGTCGACGAGCGGCCTGAAGAGGTCACCGACATGCAGCGCTCGGTCAAGGGTGAGGTCATCGCCTCGACGTTCGACCGCCCGCCGTCAGACCACACCACGGTCGCCGAGCTGGCGATCGAGCGGGCCAAGCGCCTGGTCGAGCAGGGCAAGGACGTCGTCGTGCTGCTCGACTCGATCACCCGGCTGGGACGCGCCTACAACAACGCGTCACCTGCATCGGGCCGCATCCTGTCCGGCGGTGTGGATTCGACCGCGCTATATCCGCCCAAGCGATTCCTCGGCGCTGCCCGCAACATCGAGGACGGCGGGTCGCTGACGATCATCGCGACGGCGATGGTGGAGACCGGGTCCACCGGCGACACGGTGATCTTCGAGGAGTTCAAGGGCACCGGCAACGCCGAGCTCAAGCTCGACCGCAAGATCTCCGAGCGACGGGTGTTCCCGGCCGTGGACGTCAACCCGTCCGGTACCCGTAAGGACGAGCTGCTGCTGTCTCCGGACGAGTTCTCCGTCGTGCACAAGCTGCGGCGTGTGCTGTCGGGTCTGGATTCACATCAGGCGATCGACCTGCTGATGTCCCAGCTGCGCAAGACGAAGACCAACTACGAGTTCCTGGTGCAGGTGTCCAAGACGACGCCGGCCAGCATGGACAACGACTAGTCCGCTCGTAGCGCGAACTGGCGGCACCTCCCGCTCGTAGCGCGAGCAGACACAGAATCGCCCAGATCCTTCGGGATCTGGGCGATTCTGCGTCTGCTGGGCCATGAGTCTGGACCACTAGTCAACGTTGAGTAGTCTGGATGGAGTGACCGAGACGACCATCCCGCTGCTGCCCTGCACATCGCCCGAGTCGACGGTCGAGTTCTTCGACGCACTCGGGTTCTACGTCGAGCGGCAGCAGACGCGGCCCTACCTGTACATGACGTTCCGCTTCGGTGACTTCGCGTTGCACTTCAAGGACGCGCCGCGGAACCTGAATTCGCAGACGAACTGCCTGGTGATGGTCGACGCCGTGGACGCGTACCACCGGACCTTCAGCGCGGGCCTACGCCGTCGGTACGGCCGGATGCCGACCGTCCGGGCTGCCGCGGATCACCCGGCTGCGGCCGGACCAGACCCGGTTCTGCCTCTACGACCCAACGGAGAACTGCATCGTCTTCATCAACCGAACCGAACCCGATATCGAATACGGCGGCTCGTCGTCGGTGTCGGGCCTGGCCAAGGCCCTCGACAACGTCCGGATCCTGCGCGACTTCAAGAACGACGGCGCGCTCGCGGCGCGCGCCCTCGACGTCGCGCTGAGCCGGATCGCGACGCCGCGCCACGCGTCGACGTGGCGCGCGGCCTGGCCGACCGCGTCGAACTGGCGATCGCCCTCGGTGATCGGGAAGCCGCCGAGGTGCACCGTGACCAACTGCTGAGCATGGGGTTGAGCGCTGCCGAGCGTGCCGCAATCGCGGTTCAACTACGGGCGATCGACGACCTCGAACGGTGGCTGTCGGACTGATGTCGACCGTCCGGTTGCTGGTCCTGGGTATGGTCCGGACGCGTGGCCGCGCGCACGGGTATGCGATCCACCGCGAACTGGTGTCGTGGCGCGTAGACACCTGGACCGCGGTGAAGCCGCCGTCCATCTACCACGCCGTCAAACAGCTTGCGCGCGAAGGGAAGCTGCAGTCGTCGGGGAAGCAGGACAGCCCGCAGGGCCCGGCGCGCGTGGCTTACGAGGTGACCGCCGAGGGGGACGCAGAGTTCTTCCGGCTGCTCGAGACGGCGTTGCGCAGCCCCGACATCGAACAGTTCGGCGCAGGCATCGCGTTCATGCGGTGTCTGCCACGCGAGCGCGTCGAAGCCCTGCTGGCCGAGCGGCTGTCGACCGCCGAGGCCATCGACGCCGAACTGGACGCGATGAAGGCCTACTGGCCCGACGCCGCCGAACCGCCGCACGCTCAGCATCTGCTCGACCTGTGGCGCGGGACGTTCGCCGCCAACGCGGCGTGGACGCGGGCGATGTTGCGCCGGGTGTCGGCAGGCGAGTTCAGCTTCGTTCCGGCCGACGCTGAGAACGGCTACAGCTCGGCGGGATCCGCCCGCAACCCGGGCATCACATAGCGCCGGATGTGCCGGAGAACCTGGACCGGATCACCCGGGTCGAGCGTGTCACCGGGGACAGTGGCCAGCGAGATCAGCACCCGCGCGACCCATTCGGACGCCTCCGCGACGTCGGTGTCCCGGTGGATCTCGCCGCGATCGCGGGCTTCGAGCAGGTACGGCCGCCAGAACGCCGCCAGGTCAGGAACCAGTCCCTGCACGCCGGCGCCGGCGCACGCCGCGAAATCCTCGGGCTCCTCCAGTCGCAGCTTCATCACCAGCGCGCCGGGGTCGTCATAGGCGGTCCGGCCGAGCCGCACTCCGGCAGCGAATTGCTGGTCGATGCCGTCGACCTGGGCGAGTGCGGCGTGCGACTGCGACCAGAAGGCATCGTTGAGGCGCACGATCGCGCTGCCCAGCAGTGTCGCCTTGTCCGAGAAGTGCCGGTACAGCCAGCCCCGTGACACCCCGGCCACCTCGGCAACCTCGGAGACCGTGGTGGCGTGAATTCCCTTGGCGCTGAGACACACTTCGGCCGCGTCGATCAACCGATCGCGAATGTTCCTGGTGGCCGTGCCGCCCGTCACCACACTGGCCTCCCGTGCTCTGCTTCCAAATCAAAAACATTCTGCCAAGTCGCAGACAGGTGCCGTGCCGCTATGCCACCGTATGCCGAGTAGACAGATTTCGACTTCTGTTCACCAATACTGGAGTGGGGTGAATCCATCGTGGCGGAGACCATCCAGCAGCTGCTTCGCGAGCGGGCGACCAGGACACGACGGCCGTCCGGTACGCCGACCGTGGTCCACACCGTCGCTCTGCACCGGTTGGCCTGTGCGCGAGGTCGCGGCCCACCTCACGCATTTACACGTCACCCCGACGACGATGGCAATTGAGGCCGTTCGATCGGGATTTCGCCTCAACGCGATGGTGTCGAGGCTCGCGCGCGAAGACACCAGGTCTCCCCAGCAGGTAACGGCGGCCCTGCGCGCCGTGGTGGGTTCACGTCGCCGGCCGCTCGGCACCGCCGAGACGGAGCCTCTTGATGGACGTGCTGGTCCACGGCCAGGACATCGCGATCCCGTTGGGCATCGAACGGCGCATGCCGGCGGCCGTCGCCGTCGCCGCCGCCGAACGGCTGTGGGCGACGCGCTTTCCGCTCAACCCGAGGCATCGCTTCCGCGGGTCGCCTTCGCGCCACCGACGCCGCGTTCACGGTGGGACGCGGTGAACCGGTGACCGGGCCGATCCGCGACATCCTGCTCGTGCTGGCAGGCCGCAAAGCCGGTCTGGCTTGACTGTCGGCGCAGCAGCAGACGCCCGCCGCAGCGTTCGGCTAGGAGCCTTCCGTTAGATCAGCGGCACCCAGAAGCCCGGGATCCAAAACCCCCAGGCGTGCCGGTAATCGTCGAACACCGGCGTGACCCAGTAGTTGTAGTACTGGAAGGGTCCCGGTCCGTTCCAGCGCACCGGCGGAGGCGGCCCCCATCCCCACGGATAGCCTCCGCCATCGTCGTGTCCGCGGCGACCGCGGTCGTCGCCGTACCACTCGTCGTCGTGATTGGGCTTCAGCGGCAGCGGGCCCTGCAGGGCCGGAAGATCAATGGACGGGGTAATCGCCGGGTCTGCGCTGGCCACAGCGGCGCCGAAGGCCACGGCGGCCAAACCCAACGTACTGCCCACTATCGCTCCGGCGACCAGTTGGGTGAGATGCATGTGCAGCTCCTTGTCTCGGTGCTCCTGGGGATTATCGCCTAACCGCTCGATACCGCTACTAACACTTCGGGTCATCGCCGCCGGCGGCACCAACGACGATCGTCCCGCCGCTGACCGATGTCAGTTACAGGGCGATCGTTCCTGGAGACGCCGGCTACCTCAACACTATGGCTGCGGAATCGGCGGAAATTCCGGGATTGGCGGTGGCTGCGGAACCTCCGGAACGGCCCGGACCTCAGGGACAGGGGGCGGCGTCGGCATAGCGGGTACCGGCGGCGGCGGAGGAGGCACGGGATCTGCTCCCGCCACGCCCGCGCCGAGGCCGACCGCGGCAAAACCGATTCCAGCGGCGAGTGCGCCCTCGGCCAGACTTCATTGAGCGTCTCTCCTCCTTCGTATCGTTGGCGACCTTCGTCATCTGTGTAAGAGCTTGTGCGTCGCAGTTCTATCGGCTACCCAGGGCCTCCTGCGGCAACACGGTAGAATTGTCTGAGGTGCGACCGCCTTTGCAGATATTCCGATTACGAGCGCTTCCGCCATCGGAGCCGTTTGCTGCCGCTATCGGTTGCCATCTCATAATGTGAGATGCGGCGGCTGCCGGGTCGACGGCCGGTGAGGAATAGCGACCAACCCCGCCGCGTTTAGGCGTGTGACGGTTGGCCTGGCATAATTGACCGTCAACCACCTCGGTTCCGGTTCACGCCCGATCTTCCAGGTCAGGGACGGGCGACCCGGCGGCCAACGAATGAAGAGGACACCATGAAATCGGGTATTCACCCCGCCTATGTCGAGACCACCGTGGTCTGCGGCTGTGGCAACACCTTCCAGACTCACAGCACCAAGGACAGCGGCCGTATCAACGTTGAGGTCTGCTCGCAGTGCCATCCCTTCTACACCGGCAAGCAGAAGATTCTCGACAGTGGCGGCCGTGTGGCCCGCTTCGAGAAGCGCTACGGCAAGCGCAAGGCCGCAGCAGATACGGCTGAAGCCGACAAGTAGTTGCCTTACCGACGCCCGATCTGTCGCATCCGCGCAGGCCGGGCGTCGGTTTGCGTTCGGGGCAATACAGACTGGCAAAGCAGGAGGTGGTACAGGTGACGCAGGACCGGGGCGATAACACGCCCGCGATCGAGGGACTGCTCGCTGAGCATGCCGACCTGGAACGCCAGTTGTCGGATCCGGAACTGCACGCGAATGCCGGCAACGCGCGCAAGGTGGGCCGACGCTTCGCCCAGATCGCGCCCATCGTTTCGACGTACCGCAAGCTCGAAGCGGCGCGCGGAGATCTCGAAGCGGCCCGCGAACTCGGCGCCGACGACGAGTCGTTCGCCGCCGAAGTCCCAGAACTCGCCGCCCAAGTTGACGAGTTGGAGACCCAGCTGAGCGACATGCTGGCCCCCCGCGATCCGCACGACGCCGATGACATCGTGCTGGAGGTGAAGTCCGGCGAGGGCGGCGAGGAGTCGGCGCTGTTCGCCGCCGACCTGGCGCGGATGTACATCCGGTACGCCGAGCGGCACGGCTGGAACGTCACTGTGCTCGATGAGACGTTCTCCGACCTGGGTGGTTACAAGGAAGCGACGCTGTCGATCGGCAGCAAGGGCGATTCCGCCGACGGGGTGTGGTCGCGACTGAAGTTCGAAGGTGGTGTTCACCGGGTTCAGCGTGTGCCGGTGACCGAGTCGCAGGGCCGCGTGCATACTTCGGCCGCGGGCGTGCTGGTCTACCCGGAACCGGAGGAAGTCGGCCAAGTCGAGATCGACGAATCCGACCTGCGTATCGATGTGTACCGCTCCTCGGGCAAGGGGGGACAGGGCGTTAACACCACCGACTCCGCGGTGCGCATTACGCATCTGCCCACCGGCATCGTGGTGACGTGCCAGAACGAGCGTTCCCAGTTGCAGAACAAGGCCCGCGCCATGCTGGTGCTGGCGGCGCGACTGCAGGTGCAGGCGGAGGAACAGGCCCTCGCCGACGCGTCGGCCGACCGCGCCAGCCAGATCCGCACGGTGGACCGCAGCGAGCGCATCCGCACATACAACTTCCCGGAGAACCGGATCACCGACCACCGGATCGGCTTCAAGTCGCATAACCTCGACCAGGTCCTCGACGGCGATCTGGACGCGTTGTTCGACGCGCTGGCCGCCGCCGACAAGCAGTCCAGGCTGCAACAGGCATGATGCGGACCGGCGCAACGGTGCGGCTCCGGCAAGCGATCGACGATGCGGCGGCGGTACTCGCTGCGGCCGGAATCGCGTCGGCCAGAGTCGACGCGGAGGAACTCGCCGCGCACGTGGCCGGCGTGTCGCGCGGCCGGTTGGCCCTGCTCGACCCGCCTGACGACTCGTTCTTCGCCCAGTACGCAGATCTCGTCGAGGCGCGTTCACGACGGGTGCCCTTGCAACACCTCTTCGGCACGGCTGCGTTCGGGCCGCTCACCCTGCAAGTCGGTCCTGGCGTGTTCATCCCACGCCCGGAGACAGAGTCCCTGCTGGAGTGGGCAACCCGGCAGTCGCTTCCGGACGGCCCGCTGATCGTCGACCTGTGCACCGGCTCAGGCGCTCTGGCGATGGCGCTGTCCCGCTGGCGGCCCGCCGCGCAAGTCCTCGCGATCGACGACTCCGCCGAGGCATTGCAGTACGCCCGACGGAATGCCGAAGGAACCTCGGTCGAACTGCGACTCGCGGACGTGACCACGCCCGGCCTGCTCGCCGAACTCGACGGCGTTGTGGACCTCGTCGTCGCCAACCCGCCCTACATTCCCGACGGGGCGGTCCTGGAACCCGAAGTGGCCGAACATGATCCGCAGCACGCCCTGTTCGGCGGACCGGACGGTATGACGATCGTCGCCGCCGTTGCCGGTCTCGCCGTGCGCTGGCTGTGCCCCGGCGGTCTGGTGGCCGTCGAGCACGACGACACCACTTCACTGCAGACGGAGGAATTGTTCGCCGGTGCAGGAAGTTTCGACGACGTCGTCGCCCATCGGGATCTGGCCGGCAGGCCCCGGTTCGTCACTGCCAGACGCAAGGGGTAAGGCTGGAGACATGACCGAGCTGTTCGACTGCCGCGACGCCGCGGGCCGCGCGACGGGAATCGCCTCGGCGGTCAGCGCGCTCAAGGGTGGTCGTCTGGTCGTGTTGCCGACCGACACGGTGTACGGAATCGGTGCCGACGCCTTCGACGGTGAGGCAGTGTCCGCCCTGCTGTCGGCCAAGGGGCGGGGCCGCGACATGCCCGTACCCGTGCTCGTCGGTTCCTGGCACACCATCGACGGGCTGGTGTACACGGTTCCGCATGCCGCCCGTGAGCTGATCCGCGCCTTCTGGCCCGGCGCCCTGAGCCTCGTCGTTGCGCAGGCCCCCTCATTGCAATGGGACCTCGGCGACGCGCAGGGGACCGTGATGCTGCGTATGCCGCTGCACCCGGTGGCCATCGAGCTGCTGCGCGAGGTGGGGCCGATGGCGGTCTCGAGCGCCAACATCTCGGGGCGTCCGGCAGCGGTCACCGCCGATGACGCGCGCCGCCAGCTCGGCGACCTCGTCGAGGTCTATCTGGAGGCCGGACCGTCAGTGCAGCAGGCCGCGTCAACCATCGTCGACCTGACCGGCGCGAGCCCCCGGATCCTGCGCACGGGGCCGGTGAGCGCGGACGCCATCGCAGGAGTTCTCGGCCTCGACGCCGCAACATTGACGGATTGATCTCAGCTTGGTGCAGTACGGTTCACCGGTGGTAATCGCAGCGGACAGCATGGCCGGCGGTTTGCTGGCGCTGTCTGATCGGGGCGCGGGCGTGCCCCTGCGCGAGCTCGCGCTGGTCGGCCTGACCGCCGCGATCATCACCTACTTCGCCACCGGATGGGTCCGGGTGCTGGCCACCCGGCTCGGTGCTGTCGCGTATCCACGGGACCGCGACGTGCACGTGCAGCCGACGCCCCGGATGGGCGGGCTCGCCATCTATCTCGGTGTGGTGACTGCGGTCCTGCTGGCATCCCAGCTGCCGGCTTTAACCCGCGGCTTCGTCTACTCGTCGGGCCTGCCCGCCGTGGTGGTCGCCGGCGCCCTCATCATGGCCATCGGTCTAATCGACGACAAGTGGGGCCTGGACGCCCTCACTAAATTCGCCGGTCAGATCACCGCGGCCAGTGTGCTGGTCACGATGGGTGTGGCATGGAGTGTGCTCTACATCCCGATCGGCGGCGTCGGCACGATCGTGCTGGATCAGGTGTCGTCGATCCTGCTGACCCTGGCGCTGACGGTGTCGATCGTCAACGCGATGAACTTCGTCGACGGACTGGACGGGCTGGCCGCCGGGCTGGGTCTGATCACGGCCCTGGCGATCTGCGTCTTCTCCGTCGGGCTGTTGCGCGATCACGGCGGTGACGTGCTGTTCTACCCGCCCGCGGTGATCTCGGTGGTGCTCGCCGGCGCCTGCCTGGGCTTTCTGCCGCACAACTTTCACCGGGCGAAGATCTTTATGGGCGACTCCGGCTCGATGCTGATCGGGCTGATGCTGGCGGCCGCATCGACCACAGCCGCCGGCCCGATCTCGCAGACCGCTTACGGTGCCCGCGACGTGTTCGCTCTGCTGTCGCCGTTTCTGTTGGTGGTCGCGGTGATGTTCGTGCCGGCGCTCGACATGCTGTTGGCTATCGTGCGCCGCACACGGGCCGGCCGCAGCCCCTTCAGTC
>JAOPWF010000769.1 GCA_025965815.1 Mycobacterium sp. | reverse complement strand
GGATCCCCGGCTCGCGCACGACGCCGACAAGACGATCTCGCAGGCGATCGAGCTGTGGAAGATCGTCGACCGGCCCAACCTGCTGATCAAGATTCCGGCCACGGAGGCGGGCCTGCCCGCGATCACTTCGGTGATCGCGGAGGGCATCTCGGTCAACGTGACGCTGATCTTCTCCGTCGAACGGCACCGGGCCGTGATGGACGCCTACCTGGCCGGCCTGGAGGCCGCCAAGGCGGCCGGGCACGACCTGTCGAAGATCCATTCGGTGGCGTCCTTCTTCGTGTCCCGGGTCGACACCGAGATCGACAAGCGGCTGGAGGAGATCGGCACCGAGGAGGCGCTCGCGCTGCGCGGTCAGGCCGGCGTCGCCAACGCCCGGCTCGCCTATGCCGCCTACCAGGAGGTGTTCGTCGGCGGTGACCGCTTCGAGGCGCTCAAGGCCGACGGGGCGCGGGTGCAGCGCCCGCTGTGGGCATCGACCGGGGTCAAGAACCCCGAGTACTCGGACACCATGTACGTCACCGAGCTGGTCGCCCCGAACACCGTGAACACCATGCCCGAGAAGACGCTGGACGCAGTCGCCGACCACGGGGTCATCAGGGGCGACACCGTCACCGGCAGGGCGGCCGAGGCTCAAGAGGTGTTCAACAAGCTCGAAGCCGTGGGTATCGACCTGACCGACGTCTTCATCGTGCTGGAGAACGAGGGCGTGGAGAAGTTCGAGAAGTCATGGGAGGAGTTGCTGGAAGCCACCCAGGAACAGCTCGACGCCGCCAAGAAATGACGACCGTCAACGAGCCCCGGGCCGCCTCCCGCAACGTCAGCGCATGGCGTAACCCGTTGCGCGACAAGCGCGACAAGCGCCTGCCGCGGGTTGCCGGTCCGTGCGGCGTGGTGATTTTCGGCGTCACCGGCGACCTGGCCCGCAAGAAGCTGATGCCGGCGATCTACGACCTGGCCAATCGGGGTCTGCTGTCGCCGACCTTCGCGCTGGTCGGCTTCGCCCGCCGGGACTGGGCCGACGAGGACTTCGGCAAGATCGTCTATGAGTCGGTCAAGCAGCATGCCCGGACACCGTTCCGGCAGGCCGTCTGGGACCGGCTGGCCGAGGGTATCCGATTCGTGCAGGGCTCATTCAACGACGACGCGTCCTTCGCGCGGTTGGCCGAGACGCTGGACAAACTCGACGCGGAACGGGGCACCGGCGGCAACCACGCCTTCTACCTCGCGATCCCGCCCGCCGCGTTCCCCACCGTCTGCGAGCAGTTGTCGAAGTCGGGTCTCGCGCGGCCGCAGGGTGACCGGTGGAGCCGCGTTGTCATCGAGAAGCCCTTCGGTCACGACCTGGAAAGTGCGCGCGAACTCAACAAAGTGGTCAACAGTGTCTTCCCCGAGAAGCAGGTCTTCCGCATCGACCACTACCTCGGCAAGGAGACGGTGCAGAACATCCTGGCCCTGCGCTTCGCCAACGAGTTGTTCGATCCGGTCTGGAACGCGCACTTCGTCGACCACGTCCAGATCACCATGGCCGAGGACATCGGCCTGGGTGGCCGGGGCGGCTACTACGACGGCATTGGCGCGGCGCGCGATGTCATCCAGAATCACCTGCTGCAGTTGCTGGCGCTGACCGCGATGGAAGAGCCGGTGAGCTTCCACCCGGACGAGGTGAAAGCCGAGAAGATCAAGGTGCTTTCGGCGTCCCAGGTGGCGCAGCCGCTGGACCAGACCACGGCGCGCGGGCAGTACACCGCCGGGTGGCAGGGCAGCGAGCACGTGGTGGGGCTGCTCGAGGAGGAGGGCTTTTCCAAGGACTCCACCACCGAGACCTTCGCGGCCATCAGCGTGGATATCGACACCCGGCGCTGGGCCGGAGTGCCATTCTTCTTGCGTACCGGAAAGCGGTTGGGGCGCAGGGTCACCGAGATCGCACTGGTGTTCAAGCGGGCGCCGCATCTGCCGTTCGACGCGACGATGACCGAGGAGTTGGGTCAGAACGCGCTGGTGATCCGCGTTCAGCCGGACGAAGGAATCACGCTGCGGTTCGGATCGAAGGTGCCGGGCAGTGCGATGGAGGTCCGCGACGTCAACATGGACTTCTCGTACGGTTCGGCGTTCGCCGAGGACTCTCCGGAGGCATACGAGCGGCTGATCCTCGATGTGCTGCTCGGTGAACCGTCGCTGTTCCCGACCAACCAGGAAGTCGAATTGTCCTGGGAGATACTCGATCCCGTTCTGGAATACTGGGCGACCCGCGGTCGGCCGGAGCCGTATGAGGCGGGCACCTGGGGACCGCCGTCGGCGTTCGAAATGCTGCGCCGGATGGGCCGCGAATGGAGACGCCCATGATCCTCGACCTGCCCGCTACCAACACCAACGACGTCAACAAGAAGATCTCCGAACTGCGCGAAGAAGGTGGCGCGATCACCCTCGGCCGGGTGCTGACGCTGGTGATCGCCGCTCACGACGACGCCACCATGGAAGACGCCATCGAGGCGGCGAACTTCGCCAGCCGCGAGCACCCGTGCCGGGTGATCGTGGTCGTGCCCGGCGACACGCTGGCCGCCGACCCACGGCTGGACGCGCAGTTGCGGGTCGGCCGTGATGCCGGGGCCGGGGAGGTCGTGGTGCTCCATACCTCGGGCCCGTTGGCCGAGCACGCGGGCAGCGTCGTGTTGCCGTTCCTGCTGCCGGACACGCCGGTGGTGGCATGGTGGCCGACGGTGTCGCCGAAGGTGCCCGCGCAGGATCAGTTGGGCCAGTTGGCGAACCGCCGAATCACCGACGCGACGAACGCCGACGATCCGTTGGCGGCCATCAAGAGCAGACTGCAGGGCTACACCGACGGGGACACCGACCTGTCCTGGAGCCGGATCACCTACTGGCGGGCGCTGTTGGCGTCGGCGATCGACCAGCCGCCGTACGAGCCGATCACCTCCGCCCTGGTGTCTGGGCTGAAGGCTGAACCCGCGCTCGACGTGCTGGCCGGCTGGCTGGCCAACCGCATCGACGGCCCGGTCAAACGCGCGGTGGGCGAACTGAAGGTCGAGCTCACCCGGAACACCGAAACGGTGACGTTGAGCCGCCCGCAGACCGGGACCACCGCGACGCTGAGCCGCACCGCCAGGCCAGATGCCTTGCTGCCGCTGCCCCGCCGCGAAGCCCGCGAGTGTCTGGCCGAGGATCTGCGGCGGCTGGATCCCGACGAGATCTACTTCGAAGCGCTCGGTGGCATCGAGAAGGTGCATTACTTGCCGGAGGGCAGGAGCGAAGCGACCGGGGATCGCTGATGAGCGTTGTGATTGAGACGTATCCCGACACGGCCGCCCTGGTGGCGGCGGCGGGTGACCGGTTGGTCGCCGCCATCAACGCCGCCGTCGATGCGCGGGGCATTGCCCATATCGTGATAACCGGCGGCGGCACCGGCATCGGACTGCTCAAACGCGTCCGCGAGCGAGCCGCGGAGATCGACTGGCTTAAAGTGCACGTGTACTGGGGCGACGAGCGGTACGTGCCGGAAGCCGACGACGAACGCAACGACAAGCAGGCCCGTGCGGCCCTGCTGGATCACGTCGACATCCCCCCGGCCAACGTGCACGCGATGCCCGCCAGCGACGGCGAGTTCGGCGCCGATCTGGACGCGGCCGCGGTGGCCTACGACCACGTGCTGGCCGCCAACGCCGACGACGGTGAACCGGCGCCGAATTTCGATGTGCACCTGCTGGGCATGGGTCCCGAAGGGCACGTTAATTCGCTCTTCCCGCATAGCCCGGCCGTCCGAGAGAGGTCGCGCCTCGTGGCTGGTGTGGAGGATTCCCCCAAGCCACCACCCCGACGGATCACGTTGACCCTGCCCGCGATTCAGCGGTCACGGGAGGTGTGGCTGGTCGTCTCGGGCGAGGGCAAGGCGGACGCCGTGGCCGCGGCCATCGGCGGTGCCGACCCGGACGACGTCCCGGCAGCCGGTGCTGTCGGTCGCGACGCGACGGTCTGGCTGCTCGATGAGGCGGCTGCCTCGAAGCTCGACCGGTGAGCTAGCCCTTCTCGTTCTTCTCGGCCCGGGCGTCGGCATAGCCCGCCGCATACTCGCTGACTCTGCGGGTCAGCTCCGGTTCGGTTCGCGGCTTGGCTTCGCATAATTGGCGCACATCCGATCAGATGGGCATTCGGCTCCGCCGGTTCCGCCGGCGGCCATAATGACGGGCATGGCAGACAGAGTCGTCAAAGGTAGTGGCCGCGCCAAGCCCGAGCGCCAGCGGCTCAAGACGCTGGCGCAGGCAGCGCTCAACGCCGATGTGACGGTCGGGCAGGTCGACACCGTGCTGAGCGGTCTGACCGAGACGCTGGAAGACCTGAACAAGTCCACCGCGGGCCTGGACGGCTCGCTGGACAAACTGGATGCCACCCTCGAGCGGTTCAACGACACCATCAGCCGCATCGACGAACTCGCGCCGCGGTTGATCGTGGTGGTCGGCCGCCTCGAAGCCATCGTCGATCGCGTCGAACGCATCGTCGGCATGGGTGAGGCAGTGATATCGCCCATCTCCGCGACCGAGAACGCCGTGCGGCACGTGGTGAACGCCGTCCGGGACCGTGCCCGACGGTAAGGCCGTCGTCCGCCCCGCTCCACCGCCCGCCCACGGGACCGGCCTGCCCCGGGCCGTCCCAGTGCCCGACGCCGTCGCCGCGATCGCCGATGCCCGGGCCCGTCGGCTACGTATCGGTGTCACCATGAATCCGATTTGGGATCGATATTCGGCCAGTCGCCGAGCACCGGTGGCGCCACCTTGGGCAGCGGCCCGATCAACTCGTTGCCGTTGTCGATCGTGATCAGATAGCCGGGCGTCCGGTGTCCGCCGTTGTCCTCGCGGGCCATCGCACCCGGATAGGCCGCCCCCATCAACGGCGCAAAGGGCATGCCGGCCCGCGGTGGTCCGGGCGTGGGCGGCGGGGTGGGCGCTGACGCCTGAGTTGTCGACGTGCTGGTGGCCGGGGTCAACGACGCTGCAGGCAAGGGATTTTCGCCACCACGCAGCCCGCCGCTCAATGCCGAAGACGGCGGCGGCGCCGACGGCGCGGCGGGCGTGTCGGGCATGTCGAAGCCGGCGGGCCGGACCGTGGGCACCGACGACGTACCGTACGCGGTCGGCGGCCCCCCTCCGTCCGGTGTGACCGTCGGCGTCGCAAGCTCGGCGAACGGAGCCGGAACGGCCATCGGTGTCGGGACAACAGCGCCGGCAACGGCGTTGCCCGGCGACACGCCGGGAGCTTGGTCGTGGTCGAAGCCGGCGACTGCGGTCCGCAGGTCACCGGCGACACCCTGGAGTTCCGTCAACTGCGCACCCAGAGATCGGTATCGGTCCAGCTCGTCGAGCGACTGAGATATATACCCGCGCAGCGTATCCAGAGCGTTTCGGGCACCGTCACCGTGCCAGGACCGGTCCAAGTGGTCGGTGACGTCGTCGTTCAGCCGCACGAAGACGGCGGCGACGTCGTCGATGATCTGTTGCGAATTGTCTGTGCGCTCGGTCATGCCAGCCCGCGCAACCGGTCGGCGCCACCCATGTCCGCGTCACCATAGACGCCGTCGACCGCCCGGAACCGCTCCGCGAAGCCGGACAGACCATCGGCGTGCCGCCCGAGCAGCTCTCGCAGCGGAGCGCTGCCGACCAGGTCGTTTGCGTGCCGAATGATCTCATCGGCGGCCTCGTCACACAGGCTCGCCGCCCGATCCCCCGCCGCAGGCTCCAGGTAGAAACGCTCGGACATACTTCGGTCCGACGTCCGCCGGCGCGGATCGGTTCCCTAGCCGCTGTTGCGCAGCGCGGTCGCCAGCCCGCTCATCGTGAGCAGGATGCCGCGCTGGACGAGTTCGTCCTCGTCGCCGGATCGGTAGCGCCGCAACAACTCGACCTGCAGGTGGTTCAGCGGCTCCAGGTACGGAAAGCGGTTGAACACCGAACGGGCCAGCGACGGGTTGTCGGCGAGCAGATCGTCGTGGCCGGTGATCAGTTTGTACATGGCGATGGTGCGCTGGTGTTCGTCGGCGATCTTGTCGAACACCCGCCTGCGCAGCGCCTCGTCCTCCACCAACTCCGAGTAGCGGGCCGCCAACCCCAGGTCCGACTTGGCCAGCACCTGGGCCATGTTGGACAGCACAGTGCGGAAGAACGGCCACTTCACATACAGGTCCTGGAGCACCTCGAGCCTGCCGTCCCCCTCCGAGATCCACTCCTCGAACGCCGATCCGGTGCCGTACCAGCCGGGCAGCATCACCCGCGACTGGCTCCAGGCCAGCACCCACGGGATGGCGCGCAGGTCGGAGATCGATGTGGTCGGTTTGCGTGACGTCGGACGGCTGCCGATGTTTAGGTCGCCGATCTCGCTGACCGGGGTGGACGCCTTGAAGTACTCGACGAAACCCGGTGTCTCGTGGACGAGTTCGGAGTAGGCGCGCTGCGCGCGGGCGGCCAGGTCATCGAGCACCTCGTAGGCGGGTTCCGCGGCCTCACCGAGCCCCTCGACATCAAGCAGCGTCGACTCCAGGGTCGCGGCCAGCAGCGTCTCGAGATTGCGGTGCGCGGCCCGCGGTTCGGCGTACTTGGCGGCGATGACCTCGCCCTGCTCGGTGATGCGCAGCGATCCCTTCACCGCGCCCGGCGGCTGGGCCAGGATGGCGTCATAGCTGGGCCCGCCGCCCCGGCCGACCGTTCCGCCACGACCGTGGAAGAGCCGCAACCGGAGTCCGGTCTTGCGGGCGGACTCGACCAGGTCCAGCTCGGCCCGGTACAGCGCCCAGTTGGCCGCCAGATATCCGCCGTCCTTATTGGAGTCGGAGTAGCCCAGCATCACTTCCTGGCTGTCGCCGCGGGCGGAGACCAGGCCGCGGTAAACAGGCAGTCCCAGTACGGCTTCGAGAATCGACGATCCGCGCTGCAGGTCGTCGATGGTCTCGAACAGCGGCACGATGCCCACCGGGCAGTACGGCTCGGATCCGGACGCCCCGTCGGTTACGAGCAGGCCGACCTCCTTGAGCAGGATTGCCGCCTCCAGCATGTCCGAGACCGACTGGCACATCGAGATGATGTAGTTGGGAACGGCCTGCGGCCCGAACACCCTGACCGCCCGTGCGCCGGCCGCGACGATGTCGAGCTCCTTGCGGGCCAGTTGGGACAGTTCGGCGTCAGCGCCGAGCAGTGGCCGTCGGATGCTGAGCTCATTCGCCAGCAGTTCGACGCGTTCCGGCTCGGGAAGTGAGCGGTAGTCGGGGTGCACGCCGGCCCAGGCCAGCAGTTCGGCCACCACCTCTTCGTGCACGTCGGAGTTCTGCCGCATGTCCAGCCCGGACAAGTGAAAACCGAAGACGTGCACAGCTTCCCGCAACCGGGACAGCCGGTCGTCGGCGAGCAGGGCACTCCCGTTGTCGCGGAGCGACGCGTCGACGACGTCGAGATCGGCGAGCAGCTCGCCGGGTGTCTGATATGGCTCGAGGCCCAGGTCCAGCTCGTACTCCGGCTGGCGGTCCAGGATCGCCCCGGCGGTCGCGGTGAGCCGCCCGTGGATCACCCGCAGCGCCCGGCGGTACGGCTCGTCGGACCGGGCCGGTTCGTGACAGGCATCCGCCAGCGCGGCCAGCCCGTCGCTGACCTTGACCAGCCGCGCGG
>JAOPWF010000757.1 GCA_025965815.1 Mycobacterium sp. | reverse complement strand
GGCTGATCAACGGCGAAAAGCTGTGGACCAGTTGGGCGCATCACGCCACCCGCTGTGTCGTCTTGGCCCGCACCGGTCAGCCGGGGTCGCGGGGAATCAGCGCGTTTCTGGTCGACATGGAGACCCCGGGCGTCACCGTGAGCCCCCTGCAGACCATGGCCGGGGTCGATGAATTCTGCTCGACGTCCTTCGTCGACGTCGCGGTGCCCGGGCAGCGCCTGCTCGGTGACATCGACGGTGGCTGGCAGGTCGCCCAGTTCATTCTGTCGTGTGAGCGCGGTGCGATTTTCTGGCAGCGCGGGGCGTGGCTCGGCTACTACCTCGGGATGCTGCTCGACGCGGCCGACGACGCGGGTGCTCAGGGCGCGCTGGGGGAGGCCTATCAATTGCTGTGGGCGTTCCGCGCCACCTCGAAGGCCACCCAGGACCGGATCGCGGCCGGACACCTGCCCGGACCGGAGGCGTCCGTCGACAAAATCATGATCGCCGCGGCCGACCAGGCGGTCTTCGACACGGCCCGGGACGTGCTGGCCGGCGGGATCGAAACCGACGACAGCGCCGGGGGCAAATGGTGGCGGCGGGAGTGGGCGTATTCGCGCGCCGCCACCATCTACGGCGGCACCAGTGAGATCCAGAAGGACATCGTGGCGTCCCGACTGCTCGGATTGCCGAGAAGCACATGACGCAGACCCCCACAATCGCCGACGCCGACCGCGCCCTGATGTCGGCGACTTTGCGCCGGCTGGCTGAGGAGCTCGACGGCGCGGAGTTGTCCGCCGCGCTCGCGGAATTCGGGTTCGCCGATCTTCTCGCCGCCGAACCGCGTGCAGCGGTGTCGTCGTTGTTCGACGCGCTCGGCCGGGCCGGGTCCATGTGCTCGGCGTTTCAGGACGTCCTGCTGTTTCCCCTCACCGGCACGCTCGCCGACCAAACCGCAGATCACAGCGTCGTCCTGCCCCCGATCGGCGCACAACACGCCGGCGTGCGCGACGGGCAGACCCTATCGGTGCGCGGGTTGGTGATCGGTCAGCGCCCGGCGAACGCGTATCTCCTACCGGCGGTCGCTGACGGGCAGACCGTCTGGGTCCGCCTGCCCGCCACCGATGACCTCGGCATCCGACCGGTGGCCGGTTTGGATCCAGCGCTCGCGATGACCGAAATCCACGGCGATGGCCTGCGGGCGCAGATCGTGTCGGCCGGCGAGGCGGCGGCATCCACCTGGGACGTGGTGGCCACCGCCGGGAGGCGGGCACTGGGATATCAGATCGTCGGGGCGGTCGGCCAGATGATCGATCTGGCGGTCACCCATGCCCGCGACCGGCTCCAATTCGGCCGGCCCGTCGGCTCGTTCCAAGCGGTCCGCAACCGCCTCGCCGACGCCCACGTCGCGCGCCAGGGAGCGACCGCGGCCCTCGCATTGTCCTGGTATGCCGACGAGGGCGTCCTGGCCGGCATGCTGGCCAAATCCCTGGCCGGGCGCGCTGCCCGGATCGCGGCCACCCAGTGCCAGCAGGTCCTCGCCGGCATCGGGTTCACCGCCGAGCACCCCTTTCACAGGTTCCTGGCGCGTGCCCTGGTCCTGGATTCGGTACTGGGCTCGGCCGCCGAACTGCCCCGGGCGATCGGTGCACGGCTGATAACGGTCGGCACGATCCCCCGGCTGGTCGAACTGTGAGCGACGACGAGCCGGCCGTCGCGATCGCGAAGCCGGCCGTGGTGATCGACCGTGACGGGCCGGTGGCGTGCGTGACGCTGGCGCGCCCGGACAGGGCCAACGCGATGGACGCCGAGATCACCGACGCGCTGCTCGAGACCATCGACGTGCTGCGTCAGGACGGCGACGTGCGGGCGATGGTGCTCACCGGGGACGGCGACGTCTTCAGCGCCGGCGGGGACATCGACACCATCAAAGAGATGCGCGAGGACCGGCGTGTTCGGGAGACGGTGCTGCGCGCCCACAACAAGTTGTTCTGGGTAATGGCCCGTTTACCGTTCCCCACGGTTGCGGCCGTCAACGGCCCCGCCGTTGGGGCGGGCGTCACCGTCGCCCTGCTCTGCGACATCGTGGTGATTGCCCAGGACACCTTCCTCAGCGACCCCCGGGTGTCGTTGGGCCTACTCGACGGGGCCGGCGGACTCGTCCTGTGGCCGTTGCTGACCAGTCTGTCCGCGGCCAAGGAGCACCTTCTTCTCGGTGACCGCGTAAGCGGCACCGAGGCACACCGCCTGGGGCTGGCCAACCGGGCGGTTCCCGCATCGGAGGTGCTCGATGAGGCGTTGCGGCTGGCCGATCGCCTCGCCGAGCTCCCACCGCACGCCGTGGCGCAGACGCGGCGCCTGCTGAACCTGCACATCCACCGGGCCGCCGCCACAGTTCTCGACGAGAGCGCGCGCGCCGAGAGTGCCTGCTTCGACACCGAGGAGCACCGCGTTCGGCTCGAGCAGCTCAGTGCGCGCGTGGCGGCAAAGAATTCGAGGACGACGTAGTGGCCAGTAGCACACGCGTGGCCCTCGTCACGGGCGGGACCCGGGGGATCGGCCGCGCGGTGACCGAGCGGTTGGCGCGCTCCGGGGTCGCGGTGGCCGCGGGTTTCGCCCGCGACGTCGACGCCGCGCACGCGTTGCGCGACGACATTGACTGCGGGGCAACGGTGACGCTGCACAAGGCAGATGTCGGCGATCCGGTCGCGTGCCGCAACCTGATCGGCGAAGTGCTCGAGCGGCACGGGCGGCTGGACTACCTGATCAATAACGCCGGGATGGTGCTCGAGCAGCGCATCGGCGACGTGGGCGCCGACGACTGGCACCGCCAGGTCGCGGTGAACCTGTCCTCGGCCTTCTTCCTCACCCAGGCGGCCCTTGGGCACATGAGCGAGCGCCGGTTCGGTCGCGTGGTGAATGTCGGGTCGGTCACCGCGCTGATGGGCAGCCCGGTGCAGGTGGCCTACGGCGCCGCCAAAGGCGGAATCGTGGGCCTGACCCGCTCAAGTGCGCGCGCCGTCGCGCGCAAGGGAATCACGGTCAACTGTGTGATCCCGGGCAGCTTCGACACCGATCTGTCCCGGGAGCTCGTCTACACCGACCGGGATCTGGTGACGGCGATGATCCCAGTCGGTCGGTGGGGGCACCCCGAGGAACTGGCGCACGCGGTCGCCTTCCTTTGCGACGACCTGGCGTCCTACATCACCGGGGCGGTCCTCACCGTCGACGGCGGAATGAGCATGGGCGGATGACGGCGATGCCACGACGACTCAGTGCCGCTGACATCGCGGCGCCGGCGGTTCCGGCGGACCGGCGCGCGGAGTACCGCCGGTTCGGATACGTCAGCGACTTGACGATGAGCGCCTGCGTCGAACGCGCCGCCCGGCAGTGGGGCAGTCGTGCGGCTCTGACCGAGTCGGGAAAACACCTGACGTATCAGGAGCTGCTGGAGCTCGTCGAACACGCGGCGGCGTGGCTGACGAAATCCGGGGTGGGTCCGGGCGACGTGGTGTCCTGGCAGACGCCGAACTGGTGGGAGGCGCATGTCCTGGGCCTGGCGATCTGGCATGCCGGTGCGGTGAGCACCCCGATCGCCCCGTTCTACCGGGAGCACGAGCTGCGTCACGTCATCGAGGCGGTGCGCCCAGCGGCTGTTGTTGCCGCCGAGTCCTTCCGGGGCTTCGCGCACGCCGAGGCTTTCGATGACCTGCTGGCCGAGGCCGGTCTGAGCGCGATACCCAGGGTTGTCCTGCGCGGCGGCCGGCCGGGGTGGACACCGTTCGAGGAGGTCGTGTCCCACGGCCGACGGCAGAAGTTCGCCAAAACAGTGGCGGACGAACCGTGCCTCATCCTCTTCACGTCGGGCACCACGTCGGCGGCCAAGGCCGCCGTGCACTCGTCGCGCACGCTGTTAGCCGAGACCCGCCAGCTCGCCGACGTGTGGGGCCTGAGCTGGGAGGACGTCGCCTACATGGCGGCCCCGCTGCAGCACATCACCGGAGTGCTCAACGCCATGACGATCCCGCTGCTGGTGGGCGCGTCCGCGGTGCTGGCCGAACGCTGGGATCCGGACGAAGCGGTGCAGGACATGACGCGGCGACGGGTCACCTACACGGCCGGTGCGACCGTCTTCTTGCAGGAACTGACCGACGCGGCCCGTAGCGCCGCGCTGCGCCTACCGCTGCGGATGTTCGCGTGTGGCGGTGCCTCGGTGCCCCGCGCGATCATGGAACGCAGTGAGGAGCAAGGCATTCCGGCTGCCCGGGTCTACGGCATGACCGAACTCCCGACCGTCACGGTGATGAACCGGGCCTACCCGTTCGACATGCGGGCGGAGACCGACGGCGCGGTCGCTCCAGGCGTCGAGGTACAGGTCGTCGACGACCAGTCCCAGCCGCTCCCAACCGGATCCGCCGGCGAACTGCTGGTGCGCGGACCCGAGCGGATGCTCGGCTACCTCGACGCGGCGGCCAACCGCAGCGCGCTTGACGGCGCGGGCTGGTTTCGCACCGGAGACGTCGGTGTCCTCGACGACGCCGGTTTCGTCACGATCACCGGACGCCTAAAGGACGTCATCAACCGCGGCGGCGAGAAGTTCTCGGCCCGCGACATCGAGGATGTGCTGGCAGCGCATCCCGCCGTACGCCAGGCCGCCGTTGTCGCGGGTCCCGACGCGAGATTCGGCGAGGTTCCGGTCGCCTTCGTGGTGCTCGACGGCGCGACATACCCCTCCGCCGAGGAGCTGGCCGGGCACCTGCGCGCGACCGGCGTGGCGCGGCAGAAGACGCCGGTGGCATGGCATTTCGTGGATTTCCTGCCGATGACGCCCTCAGGCAAAGTCAAGAAGTTCGAGCTGGTCCAAACCGCGCAAATCACCGAAAGGCGAGGATGACACCCGACCAATTTGGCACCCTGC
>JAOPWF010000749.1 GCA_025965815.1 Mycobacterium sp. | reverse complement strand
AGGTGCCAGTCGCGCCGCAGGCGCGTCCGCTTGCTTCTTGCTGTTTTGGGGTAGCGGTCGTTGCCCATCGAGTTACTGACGTGTGGAGGGCTGGCTCCACGGCGGCGCTCACGTTGGTGACCCGCCGGCCCCGATGCAAGACCCTGCTGACGTGGCGCGGCGGAGACCAACCGGGCGTTCGGCCGACCTTCGGTCTTCCGCACCGACCGGGCGCCACAGCTTCAGCGCGAATCCGTGGGCTGCTGCATGGCTCGGCAGCCATGCGGTTACGTCTCAGTCGAGTTCGATACCGCCGGACTGCTCCCGGCGCGCTGCCTTGGCCCGAATATTTCGCGCAAGGGCCGACAGTTCACCGGTCATGCTCATCGCGGTGACGAGATTCTCGCGGGCGGCGGCCTTCTGCTCGCGGGTGGAGCGCGCGTCTAGCGACACTTCACAAAAGGCGTCTTGGGCGGATCGGGCGTATTGCTGTCGGCGGTGTTCGTCGGGTGCGGTGGTGGCGTTGTTCAAATCCTCGTGCGCCTCGTCGATGGTTTGCGCGGGTGTGCGTTCCGAAAGGTCCATACCGCGAAAGGTAGAATCCTCGGGAACGAAAGCGCCACCATCACAGCGCTATTCGTCACGATTCGGCGTCGGCCGCAGACAAGTCGTCACCCTGCCCGAAGCGCACCCGCAGCGGACGCCGTGGCCGACCTCCAGGTACTCAGCCGCCAGGCTGCCGGACCGCCTCATACATCGCGCCGACGCCGGCGACGATGTCGGCCTGAGACTGTGAGGTGAGCTGGGCATTGTCGATGATGCCACGGATCTCGGTGAGCTTGCCCTGCATGAAACTGGCGAGCGCCTGCTGCCCGGTCGGGGTGTCAAGCGTCGGCTCGAGCTGGTAGACGGCCATGATGATGTCGGTCTGGATGTTCTGAAGCTGCTGGGTTACTTGATGATTGGTGGTCTGTGCCAAGAGGACTGCGTCGATCAGCTGACGGTCGGCGTCATTGATCGACGACCTGTTCTTGGTGAGTGCGTCGTCGACCTCGCGGGCTCGGTCAGCGGCAGCTCCGCTCAGTCCGGTGTCGGCACTGGGTGCGGTGGGCGCGTAGGGCCCTGGCGAGAACGATCCGGCGGGGTCGGGATCGCCGTGGCTGTCGTCGGGCATCCAGATACCTGGGGCGATCTCGTGGGTTCCGTAGGGCCCGAGCGCGCCGGGGGGTAAGACCGTCGGCATCGTGCCGTTGCTGCCGTGGATGCCGTCAAGAGCGGATTCGGGCAGGTGAGTGGGGTCGACTGGCGGCATCATGCTCGGGGGTGGGGAGTAGGGCTCGTGCGGGGGGAGTGTCGGCCCGGGCGAGGGGATCGGTGGCGGCGCCGCCGGCGGGGGAGCACCGGGGATCAGTTCCGAGATGCCTCCCAGCGTCTCAGCGACCAAGTTGTTCAGGAACCCCATAGCCGCAGAATAATCGTGGTTGCCCCGCTACGCACGCACCGCCCGGTGGTTGTCGTTCGCACTGGCCGTTTGCTTAGAAGTGAAAGCCGCGGTGTCCATCGCCCGGCGTGGCGGAGTTGTGCGGTGGTGTTGGCGGCGACTCGGCGGGCGTGGCGGAGTTGTGCGGTGGTGTTGGCGGCGACTCGGCGGACGGGGCCGACACGGCGGTGGCGGGCGCCGCCGGGCAGGTGCCGGTAAAGCCGCATACTCGATTCCGCCGTATTGGCGGCCCCCAGATTCAGCGTGACTCCAGATCATCGAAGGCATCCGTACCAGTAGGGCTACGGCCGGTTAAGCCCGGGCCGCCGATGTGGTCATGTGGTTGTGGTGTGCTGCGCGCTGACTGAGCGGACATACCCGGAGCGATGGTCGCGCAGCAGGTCCGCGAGTTGCGCGATGTGCGTCGTGGTCTGCTTCCCATCGAGAACTCTGGCGATCATGCGGGCCGCGTCGGTGCCCGGGCTGTCGAGGATGCGGGTCAGCAGCCCGAGAGCGCGGTGGGCCGCGACGTCTTGGGTGATCCAATATGCGAGGCCGCCCGCCGCCTGGGCGCGCACGTGTGGATCCTGGTCGAATGCCAGGGATGCCAGTAGGTCGAGCTGTTCGGGGTGCTGTTGGTCGGCTATCACCTGGGCGGCCGCGGCCCTGCGTTGGGCGTCTCCGCTCATCAGGGTCCACATGTCGTCGTCAGACAGGGACTCCGGTGCGATAGCGGCAAGGGTGGCTGCGGCCAGCCCGCGCAGGTCGGGCTGGCCCGGCAGCTTCAGGTAATCGGTGGCGGATGTGAGGGAGTGGATGATCGGTCGCAGTTGTTCGGCGGCGGCATCGGGAACACGTGTGCGCAGCGCCCTCAGGGTTTGCAACGGCCGCTGGAGAAACTCGGTGAACTCCGATTCCGTGCCTAGCAGGTGCACAACCGGCTGCCAGTCGGCATGATCTGGATGCTCGACGTTGACCAGCGCCAGCGTCCCGGCGAAATTCGGCGGCGGCAAAGCGGTCCCGCCGTTATTCAGCGCAGCGATCTGCTCGGCGATCCTGGTGCGCAGTTTGGCGACCAGCGCGACGACGGTGTCGGCGGGCAGGGCGGTGACGTCCCCGTATGCTGTCAGCGCAGCCAGGTCGCCCTGTGCGATCGCGGCGAGGAGACCCGCGTGGGTTTCGGGGTCGGTCCGACCGAGCACCTGCGCGATGGCCTGGTCCAGCGCGAAGTCATCTCCATTGCGGGCCTTTAGTTTTTCCAGATCCTCCGCCGTCCACGAGGACGGCGGAATGCTGCCGATCAACCGCGCGTAGCTGTTCGCCACAGATGCCTCGGTTTGCGGCGCAAGCGCGGTCACGTGATCGATTAGGTCGCGCATGCTGTCTTGGCGAAGCAGAGGTGCCAGCCTGGTCAGCATGCCCAGGACATAGATGGGAATGACGAAGCTCGGTTGCAGCCGCTCATGGAGCTTTGAGGGGTCTGCGAGCACGCGCAGTGCCCATCGCGCATGACGTTGCAAACCAGCCTCGTCGAGAACATCGGCTGCGGCAGTAATGAATTCGATGTCGGCCAGGAGGGTCGTTCTCGTCGATGAGTCCAGGTCGATTCTGCTGGCGGCGGTTATAACCGCCGAAGCGGGACCGACGCGCAGCAGATGGGTGACCGCGAGCGTGACGCTGTTCTCGTCGCCGGCGGCGCGCATCGCGCCT
>JAOPWF010000722.1 GCA_025965815.1 Mycobacterium sp. | reverse complement strand
TCGATCAGTTCAAGTACGGCTGGGCCAACAACCTCGACGATGTGGAAACCAAGGATCTCTACGAGACCTTCCATGTTCCGGCCTCGGGCGCTCCGCTGTTCCAGGCCGCGGTGGCGAACTTCAATCTATTCGGCGGGGAGACGAAGCTGGATTCGAAGAACCCGGACCGCGGCCCGATGTTGATCATCGCCGGTGACAGCGACAACACCGTGCCGCTGGCCATCACGGATGCGACGTACAAGATCCAGTCGAAGAATCCCGGCATCACCGAGATCGAATACATCAAGGGCCGTGGCCACTCGCTGGTCATCGACCACGGCTGGCAGGACGTCGCCGAGACCGCACTGGCCTTCGTCAAGCGCTTCCTCTGAATGCCATCGTGGCGCCGTAGTCCCACCGGCGCCACCACGCTATGGTGCCAGGCATGCCGATCGCAGGGAGAGCGAAGATGCTGACCCGGTTCATCGTCCTCGCCGCGGCGGGGCTGACGGCTGCCGGCCTGACCGCTTGCGACGCCTCGTCAGGGCCGACAGTCGAGCCCAAGACCGACACCCGGCAGGTCACCGTGGTCGGCGCCGGACAGGTGCAGGGCACACCGGACACGCTGACCGCCAACGTCTCGATGGAGTTCGTCGCGCCCGACGTCACCACCGCGCTGAACCAGACCAGCGAGCGTCAGCAGGCCGTCGTCGATGCGTTGGTGAACGCGGGCGTCGACCGCAAGGACATCAGCACCACCCAGGTGAGCCTGCAGCCGCAGTTCGCGGCCGGCGACAACACCACGACCCCCACCGGCTATCGGGCGAGCAACTCGATCGACGTCAAGATCAGGAAGCTGGGCTCGGCGTCACAGGCGCTGGCCCTCATCGTCAGCACCGGCGGCGACGCGACCCGCATCAACTCGGTCAACTACTCGATCGAGGACGACTCCCAGCTGGTGAAGGATGCGCGCGCCAGGGCGTTCAACGACGCTAGGGTCCGCGCCCAGCAGTACGCGCAACTGTCCGGCCTGAAGCTCGGCAAGGTCATCTCCATCTCCGAGTCGGTGGGTGCGACTCCGCCCTCGCCGCTCCCCGCGCAGCGGGCGATGGCCGAGGCCGTGCCGCTGGAGCCGGGCCAGCAGACCGTCGGGTTCTCGGTCAGCGTGATCTGGGAGCTGGCGTAGCTAGTCCTGGTAGACCTTCGGGTCCAAGGTGCCGATGTAGGGCAGGTCGCGGTAACGCTCGGCGTAGTCGAGCCCGTAGCCGACGACGAATTCGTTGGGAATGTCGAAGCCCACGTAGGAGATGTCGACATCGGCGCGCAGGGCGGCGTCGGGTTTGCGTAGCAGGGTGCACACCTGCAGCGACCGCGGGTGCCGGCTTGCGAGGTTGCGCAGCAGCCAAGACAGGGTCAGTCCGGAGTCGACGATGTCCTCGACGATCAGCACGTCGCGGTCGTGGATGTCGCGGTCCAGGTCCTTGAGGATGCGCACCACTCCCGACGATGACGTCGACGAGCCGTAGGAGCTGACGGCCATGAACTCCAGCTGCGTCGGCAGCGGGATGGCGCGCGCCAGGTCGGTGACGAACATGACGGCACCCTTGAGGACCGTCACCAGCAGCAGGTCCTGCCCGTGCGCTGTGATGGTGTCCCGGTATTGCTCGGCGATCAGGGCACCCAGCTCGGCGGTGCGCGCCTGAATCTCATCTTCGGAGAGCAGCACCGATTTGATGTCTCCCGGGTACAGCTCGGCGGATTCCGCTGGCACGTCCACAGCGTGCCATGCGACCGGCCCTACAACCAATGCGAGTGCACTACTGCCGTCATACCGGTTCGCGCCGCAGGGTCAGCACACCGTCGCGGCGGCCGGCGATCAGCCGCTGGCTGCGCAGTGCGGACCCGACCGCCACGCCGCGCTGACCGCGCCACGCCGTCACCAGGGTGTCGACTCCCCTGATCTGCTTGTCGGTCAGACCGCTGGCCCCGCCGGCGAGCAACCAGCCGCGGATGACGCGGCGGCGCACCGCCTGCGGCAGCGCGGCCAGAAGACTCGTGTCGAGTCCGTCATCGGTGCTCGCCGCGACCATCGCCCGCCCGGCGAGTTCGTCGAGCATGTCGGTGTCCTCGCGCAGCGCGATGGCGGTGCGGGCCAGCGCTTCGGCGACGCCGCCACCGAGCACGTCCTCCAGCAGCGGCAGCACCTCGTCGCGCAGCCGGGTCCTGGTGAACCGCCGGTCGGCGTTGTGCGGGTCGTGCCATGGCGTCACCCGCAGTTCGTCGCATGCGGCGTGGGTGTCGGTGCGCCTGATGCCGAGCAGCGGCCGACACCAGGGCGGATCGTGCGGACGCATACCGGCGATCGAGCGTGGACCCGAGCCGCGGCCCAACCCGAGCAGCACCGTTTCGGCCTGGTCGTCGAGCGTGTGGCCCAACAACACCGCAGCACCCGACCGCGCCGCATCCAGCGCCAGGTAGCGGGCCGTCCGGGCCGCCGCCTCAGGACCACCGACCGAGCCCACGTCGACGGAAAGGACTTGTGCGTCAATGCATCCCAGCGCCAACGCCTGTTCGCGGGCGGCGGCCGCCACCTGTTGTGAGCCGTCCTGCAGGCGGTGATCGACGATCAGCGCGGTGGTGGGTAGCCGCGCGGCGGCGGCAGCGGTGAGCGCCAGCGAGTCGGCTCCGCCGGACAACGCCACACACCAGCGCTCGTCGGCGGGCACATACCGCCGGGCGAATGCCGCGACCACCGCCCGCAGTCGGGCTACAGAACCCGGTCGATCCATCGTTGCGGCTCGTCGATCTCATCCGGCAGCGGCAGCGTGTCCGGGCCGGACCACACCGCATTGAACCGTTCCATCCCGACCCGCGACACCACATGGTCGACGAACGCCTTGCCACGGGTGTACTGAGTGAGCTTTGCGTCGATACCCAGCAGTGCCCGCAGCACCCGCTGCAGCGGCGGCTGCCTGCGGGTGCGGCGTTCGTTGAACCGACGGCGAATGGTCGTCACCGACGGCACTACGGCGGGTCCGACGGCGTCCATGACGTGATCGGCATGCCCTTCCAGCAGCGTGCCCAGTACCAGCAGCTGGTCCAGTGCCCGCCGCTGCGGCTCGGACTGGACGGCACGGAGCAGTCCCACCACGCCGGTCGAGTTGGGTTCGGGCGAGGCACCCGCGGCGCCACTGCGCCGGTCCCGGAGGAACTCGGCAAGCCGGCCGACCACCTTGGTGACGTCCTCGGTGGCATCCTCGGTGAGCACCGCGAGTGCCTGCGACATGTGGTCGGCAAGCCACGGATTGGCCCGGAACTGCACCCGGTGGGTCACCTCGTGCAGGCACACCCACAGCCGGAAGTCGGCAGGCAGCACCCGCAGCTGACGTTCGACCGCGATGACGTTCGGATAGACCAGCAACAACTCTCCGCCGTTCGGGCCGAACGGGTCGTACTGCCCGAGGATGCCCGAGGACACGAAGGCAAGGACGGCGCCGGTCTCCGCCCCGGTGATGCGGCCGGAAATGAAGTGCGGCTTAGCATCTCCGCTCTGGCCGCCTCCGGTCATCACCCGCATCGACCGGGTGGCGGCGCGGATCCAGTCCGCCCGGTCCACAATGCGGGCTTCGGGGATTTCGCCGCCCTCGGCCAGGCCGGTCACTTCGCGCACCGGCAGCTCCGCGGTCCGGGCCGCGCTCGCCAGCTGGTCCATCGCCTGGCGCCGGGTGTACTCGGTCGCGGCCGGACCGGGCCGGACCAGCCGGGCTCCGACGGTGGCTGCGAACTGCCAGTCGACGGCCCGGCCGACGGTCAATTTCGTTGGGCTGGTCATGTGCTGCATCCGCACGACCGCAGGGCGGCGGCCAGGGTATCGATCGCGACGCGGCCGGTGGGTCCGGCGCTGTTGGAGAGCAACGCGAACGTCAGCACCCGCCCACTGGAATCGGTGACGATGCCGGCCAGGGCGTTGGTGCCCGTCAACGAGCCGGTCTTCGCGCGCAGCCAGCCGGCCGCCGCGCGATCGACATCGCTGTCGAGATAGCGGTTGGACAGCGTGCCGCTGCCCCCGGCGATCGGCAGCAGGTCCAGCAGCGGCCGCAGCGCGGGTTCGTCCTCGCCCGCCGCCCTGCCGACCACCTCGTCGAGCGTCTCGGCGGTCAACCGGTCGTCGACGGACAGGCCGCTGGAGTCGACAAGGATGGCACCGCGGGTGTCGATCTTGGCGGCGTTGAGGCGGCTCAGGACGGACTGAACGGCGCCGTCGAAGCTCTGCGGCCTGCGCAGCGCCGCCGCGACCTCACGGCCGATCGCCTCGGCCATGACGTTGTCGGAATTGTTCATCATCTCCCGCAGCCGCTCGATCAGCGGCGGCGACTGCACCGACGCGATCTGGTGGTCACCGTTGAACGGCGCGGGCAGCACTGTGACGGTGGCGGGGTCGACGCCCAGCGCACTGGCCAGCGCCCGTCCCGCGTCCAGCGCCGGGGTGGTGGACCGCTTCGAGTCCACGGTGACCGGCTGCGTGCGGCCGCCGTCGAGCATCACCGAGTCGATCGGCGCGATGTCGCCGTTCTCGATATCGAACGGGTCCCAGCCGGGCGCCATG
>JAOPWF010000659.1 GCA_025965815.1 Mycobacterium sp. | reverse complement strand
CGGTGCGGGTTTCAGTTTGGCGGTGACCGGTGATCTGGTGCTGGTGGGCAGTTCGGCGTCGTTCACGATGGCGTACACCCGAGCCGGGCTGAGCCCCGACGGCAGTTCGTCGTATTACCTGCCGCGCCTGGCCGGCATCCGCCGAGCGCAGGAATTGATGTTCACCAACCGCACCCTGTCGGCGGAGGAGGCCTGCCAGTGGGGCCTGGTCAACGAGGTCGTCGCCGATGCGGACCTGGCCGACCGCGCGAGCGGGCTCGCCGAGCAGTTCGCTTCTGGGCCAAGGAAGTCCAACGCCGCCGTCAAGAAGCTGCTACTGATGAGCTTCGGCAACGGGCTCGAGGAGCAGATGGAGATCGAGGGCAGGCTCATCGCCGACTGCACCGACTCGCCAGACGGTCATGAGGGCATCGCCGCTTTCCTGGGAAAGCGGCGCGCGAACTTCGAGTCCTAGAAGCTGTGCTCGTCGGCGGGGAACACGCCGCCGGCCACCTCTTCGGCGTATTGCGTTGCGGCCCGGCGCAGTTCGCCGCCCACGTCACCGAAACGCTTGACGAACTTCGCGGTCTTGCCGTTGGTCATGCCGGCCATGTCCTGCCACACCAGCACCTGGGCGTCGCAGTTCGGACCCGCGCCGATTCCGACTGTGGGGATGGTCAGCTTGCCCGTGATCTGGGTGGCCAGTTCGGCCGGGACCATCTCCAATACCACCGCGACGGCGCCGGCCTCGGCGACCGCAATGGCGTCGTGGATCGTCTGCTCGGCGGCGTCGCCGCGGCCCTGCACCCGGAAACCACCGAGCCCGTTGACGCTCTGCGGGGTGAAGCCGATGTGGGCCACCACCGGGATGCCCGCCATGGTGAGCGTCGCGATCTGCTCGGCGACCCGCTCGCCGCCCTCGAGCTTCACGGCGTGCGCGCCGGTCTCCTTGAGGAAACGGGTGGCGGTAGTCAGCGCCTGCGTTGGGCCGGCCTCGTAGCTGCCGAACGGCAGGTCGGCGACCACCAGCGCATGCAGCGCCCCCTTGACGACACCACGAACCAGCGGAATCAGTTCGTCGACGGAGACCTGCACGGTGGTGTCGTAGCCGTAGATGACGTTGGCCGCCGAGTCGCCGACCAGCAGCACCGGAATGCCGGCGTCATCGAAAACGCGGGCGGTGCAGTAGTCGTACGCCGTGAGCATCGACCATTTGTGGCCTTCGCTCTTCCACTTCTGCAGGTGATGGGTGCGAACCTTGGTCCTCGGCTTGGCCGTTTCGGCAGCGCCGTACACAGTCTGCTCAGACATCGTTGTCCCTCACTGGTGGTCGGTTCGATCCTCGAGGCCTATAACGGGTCCCCGGGTTCGTCTGACGAATGCCAGTCTGCCACCTGGCCCGGAGAAGATGAACGGCGTGTTAAGTGGGCTTCCTCACACCCGTCCGTTCGCAAGTGCTGCCTGGGTGCGCGATTTCGCGTCGGTGTACTGGTGACGGACCTAACATCGGCGACATGCAACGGCTGAGTGGGCTCGACGCCAGTTTCCTGTATCTCGAAACCCCGGCACAGCCACTGCATGTGTGCTCGATCCTCGACCTGGACACGTCGACGATGCCCGGTGGCTACACCTTCGACCGGCTGCGCGACGAACTGTCGCTGCGCATCAAAGCCATGCCGCACTTTCGCGAGAAGCTGGCCGACAGCCGTTTCAATCTGGACCACCCGGTCCGGGTCGAGGACAAGGATTTCGACGTCGACCGGCACCTGCATCGCATCGGGTTACCCGCCCCGGGCGGTAGGGCCGAACTCGCCGAGATCTGTGGACATATCGCCTCTCTGCCGCTGGACCGCAGCCGGCCGCTGTGGGAGATGTGGGTGATCGAGGGTGTGGCGGGCACCGACGCCCATCGGGGCGGCCGGTTGGCGGTGATGACCAAGGTGCACCACGCCAGCGTGGACGGCGTCACCGGGGCCAACCTGATGTCTCAGCTGTGCAGCACCGAACCCGATGCGCCGCCACCGGACCCGGTCGGCGGCGTCGGCGGCGGCAGTTCGCTGGAGATCGCGATCAGTGGCGCGGTGAAATTCGCCAGCCGCCCCATGCACCTGGCCACCAAGGTGCTGCCGACGACCGTGTCCACCGTCGTCGACACCATCAACCGCGCGCGCACCGGCAGGACCATGGCCCGGCCGTTCACGGCGCCGCAAACGGCGTTCAACGCCACCATCACCGGACATCGCAACATCAGCTTCGCCCAACTCGACCTCGAGGACATCAAGAAGATCAAGAATCACTTCGGGGTCAAGGTCAATGACGTGGTGATGGCGCTGGTTTCGGGTGTGCTGCGCCAGTTCCTGCTCGACCGGGGCGAGCTGCCGGACTCCTCGTTGATCGCGATGGTGCCGGTGTCGGTGCACGAGAAGTCGGACCGGCCCGGCCGCAACCAGGTATCCGGCATGTTCTCCCGGCTGGAGACCCAGATCGAGGACCCGGCCGAGCGGCTGCGCGCCATCGCTGAGGCGAATTCCGTAGCCAAGCAGCATAGTTCGGCGATCGGTGCGACGCTGCTGCAGGATTGGTCGCAGTTCGCGGCGCCCGCCGTTTTCGGTATCGCGATGCGCGTCTACGCGAGCAGCCGACTGACCGAAGCCTTGCCGGTGCACAACCTGGTGGTCTCCAATGTGCCGGGACCGGCGATGCCGTTGTACTTTCTGGGCTCTGAGGTCAAGGCGATGTACCCGCTCGGCCCCATATTCCACGGCTCCGGTCTCAACATCACGGTGATGTCGCTCAACGGCAAGCTGGACGTGGGCATCATTTCGTGCCCCGAACTGCTGCCCGACCTGTGGGACCTCGCCGACGACTTCACGGTGGGCCTCGAAGAGTTGCTGGACGCGATCCAGTGAAACCGGGCAAGTAGGCGCCGCCACGGCGGCACCCGGTGTCGGTTCGGCGGGGCAGGTGGGGGTTCATGGCAGCATGTGGTGCCATGAGCCTCTTTCGCCGCAGCGGCGTCGTTCGCAAGACGCTGACCTTCTCCGTCGTGATCTTGGCGACGGTGGCGGTGACCGTCAGTTGCAGCAGGGTCGTCGACGGCCGCGCGATGGTCGCCGCCCCCAGGGTGGGGTCGCCGCTGCAGTGGGGGCCGTGCCAGACCACACCGCCGAGCGACGCGTCCCGGGTCCCGGCGGGAGCAGAGTGCAGCCAGCTCGCGGTACCGGTCGACTACTCGAAGCCGGACGGTGACGTCGCGCGACTGGCGCTCATCCGCTTCAAGGCCACCGGCAACAAGATCGGCTCATTGGTGATCAACCCGGGCGGCCCCGGTGAATCGGGCGTTCAGGCCGCCGCCTCGCTGCTGTCGGCGGTGCCTCAGCCGGTCCGCGAGCGATTCGACCTGGTCGGTTTCGACCCCCGCGGGGTCGGGTCCTCGACACGCGCGGTGTGGTGCAACTCCGACGCCGACAACGATCGGCTGCGCGCCGACCCGCAGGTGGACTACAGCCCGGCCGGGGTCGCGCACATCGAGAGCGAGACCAAGGCGTTCGTCGCGCGGTGTGAGAACAAGATGGGCAAGGAGTTCCTTGCCAACGTGGGCACCGTCAACGTCGTGAAGGATCTCGACGCGCTGCGCGCCGCACTCGGCGACCCCAAACTGACCTACCTGGGTTACTCCTACGGCACCCGCATCGGGTCCGCTTACGCCGAGGCCTTCCCGCAGAACGTCAGGGCGATGGTGCTGGACGGTGCCGTTGACCCCAATGCCGACCCGGTCGAAGCCGACATCCGGCAGGCGGCCGCCTTCCAGCGGGCGTTCAACGATTACGCCGCGGACTGCGCCACGGTTCCGACGTGCCCGCTGGGCACCGACCCGACCAAGGCCGTCGACCTGTACCGCAGCATGGTCGACCCGTTGGTGTCCAAGCCGGCGAAGACCGACGACCCGCGCGGCCTGAGCTACAGCGACGCCATCGTCGGGACGATCCTGCCGCTCTACTCGCCGAACCTGTGGCGGCACCTCACCCAGGGCCTGAACGAACTGAAGAACGGCACCGGCAACACCATGCTGGCGCTGGCCGATCTGTACATGGGTCGCGACGCCGACGGCCACTACAACAACTCGACCGATGTCCGGGTCGCGGTGAACTGCGTTGACCAGCCACCGGTCACCGACAAGGCGAAAGTGGTCGAGGAGGATCGACGCACCCGCGAGGTCGCGCCGTTCATGAGCTACGGCCAGTTCACCGGGGACGCGCCGATGGGAACCTGCTCGTTCTGGCCGGTGCCACCGAGCAGTACGCCCCATGAGATCTCCGTGAAGGGCATGCCGCCGGTGCTGGTGATCTCCACGACGAACGATCCCGCGACCCCGTATCAGGCCGGGGTCGACCTCGCCAAGCAACTGGGCGGCACGCTGGTCACCTTCAACGGCACCCAGCACACCGTCGTTTTCCAGGGCAACCCCTGCATCGACAACATCGCGTCGAAGTACCTGGTCGACATGACCCTGCCGCCGCCGAACACCACGTGCTGACCATCGACCGGGTCGGCGTCGACGACCTGCCCGATCTGTTGCCGATGCTGCGGGCCTACTGCGACTTCTACCGGGTCGACCCACCTGACGACCGACTGCTGGCGCTGGCGACCGCCCTGATCGACAACCCGCACGAGGGTGAGCAGCTGATCGCCCGCAACGACGGCAGCGCAGTCGGTTTCGCGACCGTCTACTGGACTTGGCAGACGCTGTACGCCGCGCGGGTCGGGGTGCTCAACGACCTCTACGTCGTTCCGGACACCAGGGGGAGCGGAACCGGGCGGGCGCTGATCGAGCGTTGCCGCGAGTTGTGCCGCGGCCACGGGGCCGAGAAACTGGTCTGGGAGACGGCTCCGGACAACGCCACCGCACAGCGGCTCTACGACGGCATCGGCGCCGAGGCATCCACCTGGGTGTCCTACGAACTCGAAGCCTGAACGTTATCGTCCCGGGAACCGCCGGCGCCGGTTGGCGTGCGACCATTGCTGCCATGTGGCGGGTGGGGTGGCTGATCTCGGCGCCGCTGGCGATGGTGACGGCGTTGACCGTCGGGGCCCCGATCGCGGGGGCATCGCCCGAGGGCGCCGCCACCCAGCTCTACGGGCAGCCGCCGGTGTGGGGCAGTTGTCAGGCCTTCGTCGGTGACACCAGCACCATCCCGACCGGTCAGTGCGGCACGGTGTCGGTACCCGTCGACTATTTGAATCCCGAAGGCGCCCTTGCGCAATTGGCGGTGATCCGGGTCCCCGCCACCGGCGACCGCATCGGCACGCTGTTCGTCAACCCCGGTGGGCCGGGCGCCTCGGCGGTCGACAATGTCGCCGGGATGGGTGCGTCACTCGCCGACACCGAGATCCGCAGCCGGTTCGATCTGGTGGGGGTCGACCCGCGCGGGGTCGGACATTCGACGCCCGCGGTGCGATGTCGCACCGACGCGGAGTTCGACGCCTACCGCCGCGAGCCGATGGCCGACTACAGCCCCGCCGGAGTGGCCGCCATCGAGCAGATCTACCGCCAACTCGCGCAACGCTGCGCCGACCGGATGGGCCCGGCGTTCCTGGAGAACGTGGGGACCGCCTCCTCGGCCCGCGATATGGACGTCGTCCGGGCGGCACTGGGCGAGAACCAGATCAATTTTCTCGGGTTTTCCTACGGGACCGAACTCGGCGCCGTGTATGCGGAGAAGTTTCCGGACCGGGTGCGCGGGATGGTTCTCGACGGCGCCGTCGACCCGAGCGTCGACCCGATCCAGGAGAACATCCGCCAGATGGCCAGTTTCCAAACGGCTTTCGATGATTACGCGGCCGACTGCGCCACCTCGCCGGGATGCCCGCTGGGCACCGACCCGTCGCAGTTCGTGATGCGCTATCACCAACTCGTCGACCCGCTGGTGACCGCGCCGGGCAATACGTCGGATCCGCGGGGCCTGAGCTATCAGGACGCGATCACCGGCACCATCAACGCGCTGTACACCCAGCGGTACTGGAAGTTCCTCACCAGCGGGCTGCTCGGACTGCAGCGTGGCACCGACGCCGGTGACCTGCTGCTGCTCGCCGACGACTACCACCACCGCGACCAGAGTGGGCACTACTCCAACCTGCAGGACGCGTTCACCGC
>JAOPWF010000637.1 GCA_025965815.1 Mycobacterium sp. | reverse complement strand
AAGACCAGAGCAGGTCCGTCGGTCTCAAGAAGGTGTTGAAGTAGTGGCTGTAGACACCGGGGGGCTGGCCGTAGATCAATGTGGTGCTCAACCTCGCTGACAGGAAAGACATCAGGACAGACACGCTGTACAGGGGAATAATCACGATCACCCCGGCAGCGACTCGAGTCGACATCAGATACGCCACCGACCTGATGCCCATCACCTCGAGCGCATCGATCTCTTCGGAGATGCGCATCGCACCCAGTTGCGCGGTGGCGCCGGCACCGATGGTGGCCGACAGGGCAATTGAGGCCGTCACCGGCGCAGAGATCCGGACGTTGACGAATGCCGCAAGGAACCCCGTTAGTGCCTCCACGCCGACGCTCGACAGCTGGTTGTACCCCTGGACAGCGATGATCGAGCCGGTCGTCAGGGTGAGGAACGCGACGATCACCAGCGTGCCGCCCACGATCGCCAGTGCCCCTACCCCAAGGCTCATCCCCGCGATCAGCCGCGCTATCTCCTTGCGGTACCGGACGAAGGCGATCCGCACATCGGCCAGCGTTTGCCCATATAGGGCCATCTGGGCGCCGATGCGATTCCAGGCCGCCACGAACGAGTCGACCGCCCCGGCGATGCGCGGGTAACGCTGGGAAACGACACTCCACTGACTCATATTCTGGGTGGTCCTACGAAGAACACGCCGGTGGCGACGATGTTGATGACGAACAGCGCCAGAAACGAGTAGATGACCGTCTCGTTGACCGCATTGCCGACACCCTGCGGGCCTCCGCCCACCGATATGCCCTTGTAACAAGCGATCAGGCCCGCGGCCATACCGAACAACGCCCCCTTGACCACCCCGAGGATCACCTCAGGCAATCCGGTGAGCAGGGTCATGCCGGCCGCGAAAGCCCCGGGTGTCACGTGCTGGACAAACACTGAGAAGAAGAATGAGCCGGCTAGGCCGACCACCGTCACCAGCGACACCAGTGCGGCCGCCACGGTGGTGGCCGCCAACACCCGCGGCACCACAAGGGCCTGCACCGGATTGATGCCCAACACGCGTAGCGCGTCGAGTTCTTCACGAATGGTCCGCGCGCCCAGATCGGCGCACATCGCGGTGGCGCCGGCGCCGGCGACGACCAGCACGGTCACGATCGGACCGATCTGGGTCACCGAGGCAGTGGCCGCGCCGGACCCGGAGAGGTCCGCGGCGCCGAACTCGACCAGCAGGATGTTCAGCGTGAAGACGACCAGCACCGTGTAGGGAATGGTCAACATCAGCGTGGGAAAGATGGACACCCGCGCAACGAACCAGGATTGCAGCAGGTACTCCCGCCACGCGAACGGCGGCTTGAACATCAATACGAGCGTGTCCAGCGACATCGCGAAGAAACCGCCGACCGCGCGAACGGGCTTGACGGCGTTGCCGGTGACAGCCAACCGATCTCCCCTTTCGATCTTCGATACGATATCGTGCGATCTATGACATCGTATCTAACATGGCCGTGGTGCGATTCGTCAACGCGGTTGGCGATATGAGTCGACTCCGTCGGCGCAAATTATTGCGCCGGCCGGGCGCTAACTCTGAGCGCGACGTCGACCCGGTTCGGTCGCCGGTCCTGGTGGCCGCTGGGGTCCCGACCGAGGACGCGAGTGTTTCTCCCGCACCCGGTGCGCCCTGCGGTCATGGCCCGCCAGCGCAACGACCTGCAGATGCCGACCCCGAACCCTCCGGTGGACCGGGCGACACGGCGCGCGCAGGCGACGATCCCGTTGACTGGCCCGACGACGCCCAAGATCACGCGTCCGACGAGGCCGACGATGCGCGCGTGGACGACTCTGAGTCGGCTCATGACGATTTAGGCGAAGCCGCTGTTGCCCCGACAGCAAATCCAGCCAAGGCGCGTCGCGCATCGCGGTGGCGCCGGCAGATGCCGATAGCGGCCATGATCAGTCTGCTCACCATGGTGGTACTCGGCGGTCTGACTGTGTGGTACACGATGGGCGCGCAGCGATCAGAGCGACTTGAACACCAGCGTGACGTACTCCTTCAGGCGGGCCGGCAAGCGGCGTTGAACCTCACCACGATCGGTTACACGGATGTCGACGCCGGCATGCAACGAATCCTCGAGTCGTCCACTGGGGCGTTTCATGACGACTTTCAACAACGGTCCAAACCCCTCGCCGACGTGATCAGACAGACGCAATCACGCACTGAGGGAACAGTCGCCGCGGCAGGCCTGGAATCGGTGACCGGCGATTCGGCACAGGTGCTCGTAGCGGTGTCGGTCAAGACCTCCGATCAATCGGCCGCCGACCAGCCCCCTCGTACCTGGCGCATGCGCATCGACATCCAGCAGGTCGATGGGCAGGCCAAGGTCTCTAACGTGGCGTTCGTGCCATGATCACCGTCAAACGCCGATCCCGGCACGCCGACGGGCCAGTGGACGAGTTGGAGCCCACCGGATCTGAACCATCCACATATCCCGACGGCACCAGCGAGGCGCCCGGCGGCGACGAGTCAGCGGAGGCAGATCGCGACCTGTCCCCGGCCGCGGGCGACACCCCCGTGGACTCCGACACAGCCGGCGGTCGTGTGCCTCGCAGGCCTGTTCGGTGGACCCGCATGGTCGGCTATGTGCTGCTGCCCGCGCTGGCGATGGCGGTCGCCGGGGCCGCAGGGTATGCGAAGTGGCGCGACGGATCTCTGCGCGACCTGCAGTCCGCGCGTGTCGAGTCGGTCGCGGCAGCCACACAAATCGCGACCAGGTTGCTGTCCTACCAGCCAGACACCGTCGAACGGGATCTCGGAGCGGCGCGCGACGACTTAACCGGCCAGTTCCGTGACTCATACACGTCGCTCACACACGACGTCGTCATACCGGGCGCCAAGCAGCGACACATCTCTGCGGTCGCCACGGTTCCGGCCGCCGCTTCGGTCTCGACGTCGCAGAACCGGGCCACCGTCCTCCTCTACATCAACCAGAGCATCATCATCGGGTCTGACGCGCCAGCGAGCACCGCTTCGACTGTGAAGGTGACGCTGGACAAAGTTGGTGCCCGGTGGCTGATCTCGAGCTTCGATCCGATCTGAGGTGTTCACGCGATGCAGACCAGCTATCGATTGACGACCATTCTCTTGGCCGTGCCGACGCTACTGGCGTGCGGCGTCGCTGAGGGCATGTCAGCCGTGCCGGCGCGTGCGGACAACTTCGCCTACTTGGTGAATGTGACTGTGCGGCCTGGCTACAACTTCGCCAGCGCCGAGAACGCGTTGGCATACGGACACGGGATCTGTGACCACGTTGCTCAAGGCCGTAGCTATACCGATGTGTTGGGCGACATCAAGAACGATTTCGGCACGTCCGACGACTATCAGGCCTCATACCTCGTCAACCAGGCCGTCAACGAGTTGTGCCCGGCGCAGATCTGGCAGCTCCGCAACTCCGCGGCCACCTACCGACCCCCCAATCCCTAATCGCAGAAGGGCACCCCGATGATTCACCCGCTACGCGCAGGCGTGACCGCATCAACCATCACGGTGGGGCTCATCACCGCGACGGCACTAGCGGCTGCTGCGCACGCCGACACCGGAAACACCAGCACGCTGGTACCAAACAACAATCGGCTTAACGACGGCGTCATCTCCAATATCTACACCGCCCAGCATCACGCCGGCTGCACGCATGACGTCAAGAGCCTTCCGCAGCTACAGCAAGCCGCCCAGCGCCAGACCCACGATGTGCTCACCAACCACGACCTCGACGGCGACATTGGTTCGGACGGCTCAACTCCCCAAGACCGCGCTAATGCCGCCGGATTTGAGGGCAAAGTCAGCGAGACCGTGGCTATTAATCCCGCCCTGGCCATCAACAACATGGACGTCATCACCCAGTGGTACAACAACCCTGCCTATCTGGCCACCATGCAGGATTGCGCCAACAATGTGGTTGGGGTGTGGTCGGAAAACAGCCTGGATCGCAGCGTCGTGGTGGCCGTCTACGGGCAGCAGGCGCCGACGCCCCCGACACTGCCGGCCGGAACGTCGGCCGCCGACGCCGCCCTTGCCCAGGCCGATTCACCCACTCCCCCGGGTGGCATCCCCGACTACGACGCCAGCGACGAACTC
>JAOPWF010000634.1 GCA_025965815.1 Mycobacterium sp. | reverse complement strand
TGGTCAAGGGCATCCAAACCGTTGCCGACGCGCACCGGGTGGTCGAGGCGGGCGTGGACGGCATGGTGCTGTCCAACCACGGTGGTCGCCAACTCGACCGGGCGCCGATTCCGTTTCACCTCCTGCCGGAGGTCGCAGCCGCGGTGGGGAAGGACACCGAGATACTGCTCGACACCGGGATCATGTCGGGCGCCGACATCGTCGCCTCGATCGCGCTCGGCGCGCGGTTCACCCTCGTCGGACGGGCCTACCTCTACGGCCTGATGGCCGGCGGCGAAGCGGGTGTCGACCGGGCGATTACCATCCTCTCCGAGCAGGTAGTGCGCACCATGCGCCTGCTGGGTGTCACCACCCTCGAAGAGCTCACCCCGGCACACGTCACCCAACTCGTGCGGCTGACCCCGCGGACCCAACTGGCCGACCACCATCTGGTGGGGTAGGCAGAGCGGCTCGTGAAAGGAGGCCAGATGGCAGCCGGCATGCGGGATGTGGCCGCCGCGGCTTCGGTCTCGGTCGGCACCGTGTCCAACGTCCTCAACGCCCCGCACAAGGTCGCTCCGGCCACGGTCGCGAGGGTGTATGCGGCCATCGACAAGCTCGGATTCGTCCGTAACGACGCGGCGCGGCAGCTGAAGGCCGGGCGATCCCGATGTGTCGCGCTGCTGGTGCTCGACGTCGGCAACCCGTTCTTCACCGACGTCGCGCGCGGGGCCGAGCGTCGCGCCGCCGAACACAACCTGACGGTGCTCCTGGGAACCTCCGACGACGATGCCGATCGCGAGCGCTCCTACATCGACACCTTCGACGAGCAACGGGTTTTCGGACTGCTGGTGTCACCGGTCGGCGACGATCTGGGCCGGATGCTGGCGATGCAGGGCCGTGGCACGCCGGTCGTCCTCGTCGACCGCGACGGCACCGGCACGCCGTTCTCATCGGTGGCCGTGGACGACATTGCCGGGGGCCGGCTGGCGGTCAGCCATCTATGCGGCACCGGTCGACGCCGACTCGCGTTCGTCGGCGGCCCGTTCGCCTTGCGACAGGTCAGCGACCGGCTCCGCGGCGCCAGACAGGCCGTCGCAAACTATCCGGGAGCCACCCTCGAGGTCATCGCGACGCCCGAGCCCAGCGTGCTCGCCGGCCGTTCAGTCGGTGAGCAGCTGCGGTGGCGCGAAAGGACCCGAAGACCCCAAGCTGTGTTCTGCGCCAACGACCTGCTCGCCATCGGCGTCCTGCAGGCGCTGGCGCTCAACGGCGATCTGCAGATCCCGCACGATGTGGCCGTGATCGGTTACGACGACATCGACTTCGCGCAATCGGCCGTCGTCCCGCTGTCATCGATCCGCCAACCCACCACGCTGATCGGGTCCACCGCCATCGACCTGCTCGTCGCGGCGAGCGGCGCCGACCATGAGGCGCAGCACATCGTGTACCGACCCGAACTCGTCGCACGCGCAAGCACGTCGATCACCTGACCGAGGGCAACTACCCTGGCCATCCCCCCATTGCGGGGGTCGCGTCTGCAGCGGACCGGTTTGAGCCTCGCCTTGCACGTTCAGCTTGTCGGCCGAACCGAGCACCCGCCCAGCGCTCCACATGGTAGGGGCCGTCGAATTCGCCCGGCGCCGGATTCGGGCCGTTGCGGAGATAGACGCCGCCGAGTTCCGGCGGGATCGTGCTCTCGACGTCGAGCGAGCACGCCGTGATTTCCCAGTCCATCGGCGCTATCGCTCCGAGGTCGTAAGGCCTGCGGGATACCTGTGACGGTCATGGACTTACTCCTTCGTTTCCGGGCTGGTGAGGGTTCCGGCGATGTGGGGTGCCATCGCGCGGACGGCCAGCACGAGGTCGGCGAACATCTGCCGGACGCCGCAGTCGCCATGCTCGAGCGGGATCCCGAGCTTCACCTCGCGGTCACCACGCGCGCGGGCTCGAACGGTGCGGTCGCGGACCGGCTTGCCGCTGTATCGGGAAACGAACACGTGTCCGAGGTTGACTGCGACCTTTCCTCGCTGGCGGGCGTCGCGGCCGCAGCGAAGGCGGTTCGGCAGCGGGAACAGGCCGGAGACCTCCCCCCGATCCACGTCCTGGTGGCCAATGCCGGGACGCAGCTCACCACCGGCAGCCAGGCGTCGGCGGACGGCCTCGAGATGACATTCGCGGTCAATGTGCTCGCGAATGTGGCCTTCATCCGGGCACTTTCACCGGCCATCTCCCCACCGGGACGCATCGTCATCACCAGCAGTGAGACTCACTTCGGCGACTTCCGGCACAACATGGGCATGGTGGCAGCGCCGCGGTGGCGCCATCCCGCCGAACTCAGTAGGCCTGGGACAGAACAGAACTCGTCCGCCGGCCAGGTGGCGTACTCAACGAGCAAGCTGGCCGTGATCTACCTCGTCCACGCCCTGCCCCGCCGCCTGCCTGCCGGGGTGGACGTCTATTCCTTCAATCCCGGCCTTGTTCCCGGCACCGGCCTCGCCCGTGACCGCGACCTGATCAGTCGAATCGGGTGGAAAGCGATCATGCCGATGGTCAGCTCCACCCCGTTGGCGATGAGCGCCAACAAGGCCGGCCAACTGCTTGCCACGGCCGCTACGGGTCCCAAGCCGGGCGGAACCGGCTCCTACATCGACCGTCGTCAGGTCGTGGACTCCTCCCCGGAGTCCTACGACCCCGAGCGCGAAGAACAGCTGTGGACCACCGCGGTCAAACTTCTCGAGGCCTGCGCCCAGAGCTCGTAGCGGCAGTTCCCGTCGCCGTCGCGCGTACCGGCGGTGTCGTTGGCGGCCGGGCCGTCGTTCTTGCTGCCGACGACCTGGAATTTGTCGTTCAGCTGGACGTCGACCTGGTTGCCGTCGGCCAACGTCACCTCCACCTGCTAGAGGCTCTCCTCGTTGTTGAGCTTGGTCTGCGTGACGGTTCCGCCGTTGGTGAAGGCCAACGCGGCGGCGCTGGCCTGCGTCAACGCGTCGCCGGTGATGGGGACTTAAGCTGTACTTCATTCCTGGCCCGGCAACGTCACCGCGACACGCACGCCACCCAGCGCCGATTCGGTGATCGACACCCAGCCGCCGTGTGCGCGGACGACCTCGTCGACGATGGCCAGCCCAAGACCGCTGCCGCCGTCGTCTCTGGAGCGGGCCGCGTCCAGCCGAACGAATCGCTGTAGGACGCGCGCTCGCTCCGACTCCGGAATGCCGGGCCCGTCGTCTTCGACCGTCAACAGCACGTCGTTGCCCCGATCGACGAGACCGACGTTCACCCGGCTCGTGGCGTGCCGGGCTGCGTTGTCGCCGAGGTTGCGCAACACCCGGCCCAGCGCGTCGGCATCCCCGAGCACCCGTGCCGCCCCGACGGCCGTGGCGTCGACGTGCAACGGGGTGGTCGACCGAAGCCGGCGGGCCTCATCGAACGCAAGGTCGTCGAGGTCGACCGGCAGGCGCGGTGGCCGGACGTCTTCGTCCGTTCGTGCCAGCAGGAGCATGTCCTCGACGAGACGTTGCATCCGCAGTTCCTCGGCCAACACCACGTCGGCCAGCTCGGCGGCGGTTGTTCCTTCCGGATGTGCGAGCGCCACCTCGGCGTGCTGACGAATCGTGGTGAGCGGTGAGCGCAGCTCGTGCGACGCATCCGAGACGAAGCGCCGCTGGCTGTCGCGGGCACTTTCCAGCCGGGCCAACATCCGGTTCATGGTTGCGGCCAGGCGTCCGACCTCGTCGTCGGCACCCGGCTGCGGGACCCGCCGGTGCAGCTGTGCGGCCGAGATCTCGTCCACCTCCCGCCGTATCGCCTCCACCGGGGCCAGCGCCCGCCCGACCGTGGTCCAGGTCGTCACCGCCACCACGAGCAGCAGCACGGCAGACCGATGATCAGCAGGTGGGTGATGATCGCAGTGGTCTCGAAGACGCCGACCAGCGCCCTGGCCACCACGACGGTGCGTGGGTCGGCGGGGGTCTGCGCCCCTTCCGCGACCGCGACGAACTCTTCGTTGTCCAGCGGGGTGACGACCCGCGCTGACTGCCCCGGCCGCAGCCGCGCCACCGGGCCGGCGCCGGTGACATTGCTGCTCGATGCGAGCACGGAGCCGTCCGGGCCGAGCACCTGAATCAACTGCTCGTCGCTGCCCGTGACCTCAAGGGTCGGCGGCGTGCCCGCTTCGAGCTCGCGAGCCACATAAGCCGCCTGGGTCCCGGCGGCATCCTCAACCTCGGCGATCAGCGTGCCGCGCAGCACGGCGAGCAGGCCGACCCCGGCGGCAATGAGCGCGACGGCGACGAACACCGTCGCCACGGCGGTGGTGCCTGCGCGAACCGTGCCGGCGCGGGCACGTATCCGGCGCAGACGCTCAGCGATCATGCGCGATCAGTCGATAGCCTGCGCCCCGGACGGTCTCGATCACCGGCCGGTCCAGCTTCGCACGCAGGCGCCGAACGTAGACCTCCACGATGTTGGGATCGCCGTCGAAGTCGAAGTCCCAGATGTGGTCGAGGATGTCCTTCTTCGGCAGCACCTCGCCGGGATGGCGTAGGAAGAAGTGCAATATCGCGAATTCCCTTGGGGTCAGTGCGATCTCCGCACCGTCGAGCCAGACCCGCCGTGCCGCCGGATCCAGTCGCAGTTCACCGACGTCGAGAATTGGCGGGCGCGGACTTGTACCGCGGCGCACCAGCGCCCGCAGCCGGGCGACCAGGACCGCGTACGCGAAGGGTTTGGTCAAGTAGTCGTCGGCGCCGGTATCGAGTCCCTGCACCTGATCCCCGATACCGTCCCTGGCGGTCAGCATCAGGATCGGTGTCCAGTTGCCCTCGTTGCGTAGTGTCCGGCACACCTGGTAGCCGTCCGCGCCGGGCAACATGACATCCAGAACGATCGCGTCGAACGGGTTTTCGCGCGCCATCCAGAGACCATCGACCCCGTTGTGCACGACGTCGACGGCGAAACCCTCGACCACTAGGCCTTTACGCAGCCCTTCGGCGAGTCTCCGCTCGTCTTCGACCACCAGTAGACGCATCGTGCAGGCAATGATCGCAGCACGTAACTGACACAACGCTGAAATTGCGGCGAACGCACCATACGCAGTGGGACCGGCCGTCCCGCGCCGGCCGGTCCCGCTTGATCGCGAGGTGAGGACTACGGCTGCGGCTGCTTCTGGCCGGGGATGCCCTCGTAGGCGATGTCGCCCGTCTTGAGGTTCTGCTGGGTCAGTTCGACCAACCCGTCCAGGAACTTCTGCCGCTCGGTCACCACGTGTTGGAGTGCGACGTCGACGTTCTCCTTGGTAATCGCCGGCATGACGTAAACCGGGTCGGTGTTGACCTGCTGACCCTTGACCAGTGCGTCGGCGACGGCAAGCCCTGCCGACAGTTCGACGGTCCCGTTCTGCAGGGACGTGCCGATGAACTCACCGCTCTTGACCGCGTTCAGGCCGTCCTCGATGCCGTCGATCCCGACGATGGGCACATCGGTGCGACCGGCTTCCTTGAGGGCCTGCAGGGCACCGAGACCCATGTCGTCGTTCTGCGACACAACGCCGTTGATCTGAGGACCGAAGCTGGAGATCCAGTTCTTGGTCTTGTTGACGGCTTCGTCACGCTTCCAGTTGGCGGTGTCCTTGGCCAGCACCTTGATGTCGGGATACTTCGCCAGCACCTGATCGATGCCCTTGCCGCGGTTGATCTCACCGGATCCACCCAGTGGGCCCTGCAGGACCACTATGTTGCCACGCCCACCCAGGCGGTCGGCCATCATCTGCATCTCCTGGGCACCGGCGGCCACATCGTCCGGTTGCACGTTGCCGGACAGATCCTTGCTTTCCAGAGCCGCGTTCACAGCCAGCAGCGGGATGTTCTTGGCCTTGGCCGACGCCACCTGCGGTCCCAGCGAATCCGCTTGTGCCGGCACCACGATGATCGCATCCACACCCTGGTTGATCAGTGAGTCCACCTGGCTGGCCTGGGTGGAGACGTCGTTGTTGGCCGAGTTCCAGAGCAGTTCGATGTTGTTCGCCTTGGCGTAGGTGTCCATGCCCTCTTTACCCGCGGTGATGAACGAGCTCATGTCGTACACGGTCACGCCGATTCGGGTGGTGTTCTTGTTTGCTGCGGTGTCGCCCGCCCCGCAGGCCGTCAGGCCGAAGCCCAGTAGGCCCGCCGAGGCGACGGCCGCGATCTTGGTCGTCAGTCTCATCTGTATCTCCCACTCCCTAGTGCCTAGTCTGTGAACGAAAATGGTGTTCTGCCAATTGATCAAGCCCCACGCTCACCGGTCCCGTGGTTGTGCGTTATTCGGAACTACGGTTGCGGCTGCTTCTGACCCGGGATGCCCTCGTAGGCGATGTCGCCGGTCTTGAGGTTCCGGTTGGTCAGATCAGGCAGACCGTCGAGGAACTTCTGCCGGTCGGTCACCACGTGCTGGATCGCAACGTCGACGTTCTCCTTGGTGATCGCGGGCATGATGTAGACGGGTTCGGTGTTGACCTGTTCCTTCTTGACCAGCTTGTCGGCAACTGCGAGGCCGGCAGCGAGTTCGACGGTGCCGTTCTGCAGCGAGGTACCGATGAACTCACCGCTCTTGACCGCGTTCAGGCCGTCCTCGATGCCATCGATGCCGACAATCGGAACGTCGTTGCGTCCCGCTTCCTTCATTGCCTGCAGCGCACCGAGACCCATGTCGTCGTTCTGCGACACAACGCCGTTGATCTGAGGACCGAAGCTAGAGATCCAGTTCTTGGTCTTGTTGACGGCTTCGTCGCGCTTCCAGTTGGCGGTGTCCTTGGCCAACACCTTGATGTCCGGGTACTTCGCCAGCACCTGATCGATACCCTTGCTGCGGTCGATCTCACCGGATTGACCCAGCGGCCCCTGCAGGACGACGATATTGCCCCGGCCGCCGAGCCGGTCAGCCATCATCTGCATCTCCTGGGCACCCGCGGCGACATCGTCGGGCTGGACGTTACCGGCAACATCCTTGTTGTTCAGCGCCGCGTTCACCGCGACCAGGGGGATGTTCTTGGCCTTGGCGTAGGTGTCCATGCCGTCTTTGCCCGCGGTGATGAACGAGCTCATGTCGTACACGGTCACACCGATCCGGGTCTTGTTGCTATTGGCCCCGGTATCGCCCGCGCCGCAGGCCGTAAGGCCAAAGCCCAGTAGACCCGCGGAGGCGATAGCCGCGATCTTGGTGGACAGTCTCATCTGATTTCTCTCACTCTCATTGTGTTTGATCGATAGACGCTTTGGATCCGCTCGGCGAAGGAGTAGTTGACTGCCAATAGGTCACGCCCGTCTTCGGGTGGACCAGACGTCGACGGCGACCGCCGCGACGATGAGCACACCCTTGATGACGTCCTGCCAGTAGGCCGGCACCACCAGGATGTCCAGGCCATTGTTCAGTGTCTGGATGATGAACAGGCCCAACACCGTTCCCCAGATCGTGCCGCGGCCGCCCATCAGGCTGGCACCACCGATCACCACCGCGGCGATGGCGTCGAGTTCGTAGCCCTGTCCCAGATTGGGCGGTCCGGAGATGACCCGGGACGCGAGCATCACGCCCGAGATGCCGGCCAGCAGTCCGGACAACGCATACACACTGAACAGCACGTTCTTGGCATTGATGCCGGCAATCTCGGCGGCGGAGCGGTTGCCGCCGACCGCGTACACCCGCATGCCGTAGGTGGTCCGCTTCATCACCACCCCGAGGACGATGATGCCGATGATCATCACCAGCACGGGGATCTGCAGGCCCAGAATCTTGGTGTTGGCGATCGAGCCGAACTCGGCCGGCAGTCCGTTGATCGGCGCGCCGCCGCCGATGACATAGGCCAAACCGGAGCCGGCCGTCAATGTGCCCAGGGTGGCGATGAAGGGCGGAACGTTGATGCGCGACACCAGGAATCCGTTGACGGAACCCACGGCCAGACCCACCAGCATCGCCACCAGGACGGTCATCCAGACCTGGCCGTGGTTGGCCTTGGCGGTCGCCGCGGACGCCATCGCCGACACGGCGATCACGCTGCCGACCGAGAGGTCGATACCACCGGTGAGGACGACCAGAGTCTGCCCGAGGGCGATGAGTGCGAACGGCGCAGCCGCCACCAGGATGGTCACCAGGTTGTCAACGGTTCCGAATCGCGCACTGCGGTAACTGAAGTACGCGATCACGAGCAGCATGATGATCACCATCGAATAGCGCAGCGCGATACCGCTGAGCCACTCGCGGGAGAACAACCGGACGGGCTCGCCGGTCGTCGGCGAGGTGACCGTAGTGGGTCCCGGCGCCTCCGGCGGGGTGTCGTCGGTGCTGAGTTGCGTGGTCACGATGCTGCCTCCGGTGAATCTGGCCGGCCGTCGGCCGTGGACTTTGATTGGGCCGAGCTGGGAGCGTCGGCTTTAATGCCTTCTGGCGGTGGCCCGTCGAGCGCGGTCGCCATCCGGAAGACGGATTCCTGCACCGCGGGATGGTCCAGGGCATCGCGGTCGAGTTCGCCCACCAACGCGCCGCGCCGCATCACGAATGCCCGGTGTGACAGGCCGATGATCTCGGGCATGTCCGATGACGCCATCACGACCGCCATACCCGCCGCGGCGAATTCGGTGATGATGCGGTAGATCTCGCTACGTGCGCCGACATCGACGCCGCGGGTGGGTTCGTCGAGCAGCAGCACGTTGACGTCGCCGGTCAGCCACCGTGCCAGCACCACCTTCTGCTGGTTGCCGCCGGAGAGGGTACCCACGAGTTGGCTGAGCCCACTGCTACGCAGCCGAACCGAGGACATTACGTCCGAGACAGCCTTCGACCGTGACTTCCCACGCAGCCAGCCCGCGACACTGAACGAGGACAGCCGTGGCAGCGAGCCGTTGTCGAGCACACTCATCGACAGCACGACGCCGGAGATCTTGCGGTCCTCGGGCACCATCGCCATTCCCGCAGTGATCGCCGCGGCGGGCTGGTTGCGCTTCACTGTCCGGCCGCGCACCACGATCTCACCGGCGGTGGTGTGGCGGGCACCGAAGATCGCTTCGAGCAACTCGGTCCGGCCGGCACCGACGAGTCCGGCCAGCCCGAGGATCTCGCCGGAGCTCACCGAGAAGGACACCGGCTCCGAGGCGCCGGCAACCTGCAGACCTCGAACCTCGAGCACCTGCTCCGTTTTCGGCTCGCCACGGTCAGGGAACAGGGCGTCGAGTTCGCGGCCGATCATCGCGGTGACGATGTCGTCGTCGGACACTTCGGTCAGCGGCTCATCCAGAATCAGGCCGCCGTCGCGCAACACCACCACGCGGTCGGCGATGGCGCGGATCTCCGCCATCTTGTGGGTGGTGTAAACCATGGCGACACCGTGGTCCCGTAACCTGCGGACGATCGAGTACAGGCCCTCCACTTCGCGTTCCGAGATGGCCGAGGTGGGTTCGTCGAGCATCACAACCTGGGCGCCGGTGCGGGCGGCCTTGACGATCTCGACGATCTGGCGCAGCCCGACCGGCAGGCTGCCCATCCGTGCCGTCGGCGAGATTGCAACGTCGAAAACGGCGAGCGTCTTGCGGGCCTCGGCGATCATCGCCCTGCGGTTCAGGAACGGTCCCCGGCGCAATTCGCGACCGACGAACAGATTTTCGTAGACCGTCATGTCCTCGATCGACGCGAGTTCCTGCGGCACGATGGCGACGCCGTGCCTGACCGCGTCCCGCGGGTTGCCCGGGGCCAGGTGATGACCCTGCACCGACACCATTCCGTGGTCGGCGCTGTATTGCCCGCTGACGATCTTCATCAGCGTCGACTTACCGGCCCCGTTCTCGCCGGCGAGCGCCGTCACGGTTCCGGGCTCCAGTGTCAGGGTGATGCCGTCGAGCACCGGAACACCGCCGAAACTCTTGGTGATGTCCGCACATTCGAGCACTGCGCTGGTCATGACAGCCTGTCCGTCGAGGTGGCACCGGCCGGGAGCCCAACCGGTGGCGCGCCGTCCACGGTCACCACAACCTTGACGTTCTCCGGATCCGCCGAGGCGGCGAACGCCTCGGCGGAATGGTCGAAATCGAATTCCGCGCTGATGATTTCGTCGACGGGGACGGCGCCGGCCGTGAGCAGATCGATGGCCGCGGTGAAGTCCTCACGGACGTACATCAGGTTGCCGATCAGCGCCAGCTCTCGATCCTGAATCAGGTCCAGCGGCACCGGGGTGGCGCCCGCGGCGACCCCGACGATCATGATGGCGCCGCCCTTGTCGACCAGCCGCACCGCCTGGGCGACCGAGCTTTCCCGGGCCACACAGTCGACCACGACGGCGGCCGGACCACCGAGCTGCCGCAGCGCGGACTCGACCGCGTCGTCGGCGGTCGGGTCGAAACTGCCGACCGCGCCGAGGCGTTCGGCGCGGGCTCGCTTGGATTCGAGGAGATCGGCGACCACCACGCGGGCGCCGGCGTGGCGGGCGGCCAGTAGCACGAACAACCCGATGGGACCGGCACCGATCACCACGACCGGGCGGTCGCGCA
>JAOPWF010000625.1 GCA_025965815.1 Mycobacterium sp. | reverse complement strand
AGATACCTGGAAGTGAGGCGTCGTTGCGGCCAAGTGCAGCAAGCAGGCAATCGAGTTGCTGCTTGGTGGTCTCGAATACCGACACGGTACGAGTAGGAGCCCGACGAATGTCGGGTGCGATTTGATGGGCCAGGTGCCGCATCGCGAGAAGGTTGCGCGCCGCGGGAAGTAGATCGGCAGCGACCGTTTGGGTGACCACCAACGCCGCCGAGAGCAGCGGCTCCATGACATCGGGATGAATGCGCGGGGTCGTGTTCGGCTTGCCCCAGGATGACTCATAGTTGGCGAGCCCTCGTGCACTCGCACCGCCCCACAACGGGCCCGCGGGGAGCCGGCAATGCGCGGGCAGGGCATCCCGGTACACGTGCAGACGCTTGATCGCCTGTAGCGCCGACCGTTTGGATCCGGCGCTGACACCGCTGGTCTCGGTGACATGGCGCAGATAGTTGTCGAGGTGTTCGGCGCTGACCTGACCGAACGATGTCACACCTATCTCCACCAGCCACATCGTGAACCGTCGCAACGGCACCAGCTCGCCCAAGATCGTCTTGATGTGCGGGTAGAGCGATCGGGCACTGTCAAGGCGGGGTGCGTCGTCAACGATGTTGAGCAAGGCGAACAGGTAGAGCTTGCAGGCGTGGCGAAATGGCGTCGGGAACCCCTCCCAGTGCACGGCTTGTCCTGCACTGTGTCGGTCCTCGATCGCCGCGGACAGATCCCACACCGGGTCACCGAATCGGCATCGGATCCCGTCGATGTGAAGCGTGCGGTTATCCAAGACCTCTGTTCCGGGTGCGACTTCGACACCTGCCACGACATCGAGTGCTTCAGCTGTTTGCGTCATGATGCTTCGAGGTTTCCGGATAGCAGAAGGTTGACCGTCTGGTGATCGGTGTCGGTGATCTCGGCTCGCGCGGCGGTCAGCTGGGCCTGCTCGTACTCAGCGAAAATGTCGTCCAGTTGGGCGAGGGGACCCGCGTGATCGGCGATCCACTGCCCGATGGGCATCTCTTTGCGCAAGCCGCGAAGCCGGTCAGCAACGACCAATTGAACAGGCAAGTGACGCGGGAAGGCGCGGGCGTTGCTGCAGTCAAGGCATGCCATGAACGACTGGCGGCACCGTTTACCGTCGATCGGCGAGTGCTCGAAATCGGCGCAATTGCCCAGTACAGCGTCCTGCCCGGATCCGTTGTGGTGGTTGTCCGGCTGCACCGTCATCGAGCGTCGGGCGAGTGCTCGTGCCACCTGCTCATCGAGGGCCTCGGTCACGATCTGGAATCCCTCGTTGCGCACAGGCTCCATTCGACTCAGATAGCGAGCCAACGTGGCCGGCGTGTGGGCCATGGGTTTCCGGACCTGCTCCAGGTAGGTCTTGCGCAGCCGATCCATACTGATCCCGAGGAGCAACTCGTCATGCTCGGCATCACCGGTCAGCCACGGCGCCATCCAACGCCGTCGAGCACTGACGCCGGACGCAGTGCTGCTGATGCCGTTTCCGAAGAGTTTCTGTTCGACATTGTCGGGCTGGGCGCTGTAGTAGATGAAGGCGTGCTGGGACCCGGTCAGCGCGCGGGCCGGTTCGGTCAGTTCCAGCAGCAACATGAAGACCCCGTAAGCGGTAGTCAGCGACGTGTTGACCACTGCGGCGCGCCGATTCTCCCCACCATGGGGCCGCAGTTCGGGGCGCAGCGCGCTCACCGGCACCGTCATGGCTGACCTTTTCCCTCGGCGGGGCTTGTCGGCGCTGACGAACACGATGCCGGGTTCATCTGGGCTGCTGGCGTGTCGGTGCGGGGCGGGCAGCGACTCGAGCGTCGACAGGTTCAGGCCGGTCAGTCCGGCGAGGAGAACACCAAATGCCCATGCCTCGCCCGGGCTCAAATGCAGCAACGACAACAGTCGAGATCCACCGGCTGCGGTCACCGCCCGCCGCGTCACGAAAGACCTTGCACCCGAGGCACTGCGAGGAAAATCGCCCTTGCGGGCACAGTGATCAAGTACTTCGGCCAGACTACGATTTGGGTCTGCACGGGGTAGGTGGTCGAACCGTCCCGCACGATAGTCGGCGACCACCTCCCAATGAGTTCGCAATCGGGCACGCGCCCGGCGAACAATTCCACGTGCCACGACAGTGATTCGGCGAATCTCGTCGGCGGAGTAGGGTTGTCGTGCACTGATTATCCTCTGGTGGCGCACACGCGCGAACGCCTGGCGTGCCTCGTCTGAGACGACAGGACTACAGTGCAGCAGAGTCTTGAGGCTCGGCGCCGGGCCAGGGCCGCTGGGTACCCGACACGATAAGGCGAGCAGCCGGGCATCCGAGGCTGATAAATCTGCCAGTCCCCCTATTCCTGAACGGTTTTCGGCAAGCCAGCAGCAGGCGTGCCGGGCAGACTGCCACAGCGCGCCGGCGCCCCTCAATCGCTTGGATACGCCCAGCACACCAGTGGCATCCTCGAATGCGATCGCGAAATCGTGGCGGATTCCGTCGTTGCCCGGCAGGGAACCGAAGTCGAAGTCCTTCGACTGAGTGCCGTCCTCGCTGACGAACGTCACGATGAGCCCTCGTCGCCGCAATACGGGGCGCCACGCCGGATCCGGCAGTGCCGCACGGCGACCCGTCATGTTTGGACCGTCAACACACGAGACTCGCCGACGCCAACTGTTGCGACGAGATGCTCAAGCGATTGCCGATCGTCGGCATCCATTAGCGCGATGAGCTCCTCCACCTGCAACACCTGAAACGGCTCAAGATAAACGCTTCGTGTCACCTCAGCACTACGATGTCCAAGAAGTGTCGCCAGGAGAAACCAGACATCACCAAGCTGATTGCGGAAGTCGCGTTGCTCCTGCTTGGTCAACATATCGGTACGGCGCCACGCGACGAACGTGGCAATGCAAAACCACCGCAGCGCAAAGGAATGCCTCAGCATGTGGGGACGGCACCACAACGGCGTACCTCCCACTTGCGCAAGCGCTTTCGCGACCCTGGCGTTCGCGCGGTCGAATGTCTTGTACCAGGAGTGTTTAGGGCGAGGCGTCCCGTCGTGATTGAGCCACAGCCACATCGGTTCCAGACCATCAGGTCCCCTGCGGAACAACTTCATTCGTGTCGACGGCCCGAGTGCGTCCAGTCGGACCGTACGGCGCGATCCCGTCGCATCAACAACCTCCAGTTGCCCATCCCGCCGAACCTGTTCAACGACCCAACGATCCGCGATCTGCCCATACCGACTAGCACGTTGCGCGCGGGCGATGGCAGCAGTGCGACTACCTTCCTGCAGATAGAAGTGAACTTGTTGGGCGACGCGGCGCCGCATCCAGAACGGTCGCCCGCTACCACCCTTCGCGCAATCTGATGCAACGCGCGAACGCACAAGTCCTTCAGAACCCGGCTTAGGCACCTCGATGGTTAACATGCTGGCCCACTCGCCGATTCGTAGACCCGTCCCGAACAACCCCTCCACGAACGCGAAGTCGCGATCCTCAGTCGCTCCCCGCCAATCCGGACGCGGCAAGCCCTCCATCGTGAAACCACGCAACCCCAGGTTCCGCCACAACCGAAATGCCTGTGGGGTAAGCCACTTCACGTCGGCCCTGCGCATCCCGGAGGGAGTGCTCTCCAACACGATTCTGCCCCCAGCTACCCTAGACGTGGCAATCGCACGGGCTCGGACGGGGTTGTCGATTCCGTGCTGCTCGGCCGCCCACAAGTAAAAGTTGCGGATCGCCGCGCGATCGACACAGAAACTATTGGCGCTCACATGCTGCGGGTTGTCCTCAGCCGACAGACGCCACTCCTTGAACGCGGCCAGTTCCGATCGCGACGCCTGATCCCATCGAACGCCCATCGCGTGCAGAAAATCCAGCCAAACCTTCAACGACAAGGCGTAACGACGCAACGTCCCCAATGCTCGTCCCCTCACCAGCGGATCTCGCCAGTAGGCGTTCACCAACACATCCGCCCGGCCCCACGGATCAAGAAAGAAGGGCGTGCCATCACGCGCACCGTTTCGCTTCGCCCAGGTCTCGACATCACCCAACCCTGGAACGACGTCGTTCACCGATACGAACCGTCGGCGGAAATCGTAGAAATGAAGAGTCCAACCATCAGCCGAATCACCAACCATCCGCGGCTCCCCACTTAGCCTACGACCATTGCTCCCATCATCACCGACACAATTCCCCAACCGACTTCGACACGCCTGTCGGGCAGAGAACAGGTGACTGGATGTTGCCCCGGCACGTCACGACGGCGGCCCGCGAACAGATTCATCAAAGACCATGCGCAT
>JAOPWF010000623.1 GCA_025965815.1 Mycobacterium sp. | reverse complement strand
CGTGACGGCGTCGACCCAGGAGGAACAGTAATGACGAAGTCTCGCCCGAAAACAGCCCCGCCGGCGGCGCCGCGGCGCCGCAACGGTCAGAACGCGGTTCGCTCGGCCGCTTCCGCGTCGCGGTCACGCCGCAGCGGGCCCATGATCACCGCGGCCATGGTGGTCGCAATCGCGGCCGTCGCCGTCGTGGTGCTGTATCTGGTGTTCCGAAGCGCGCCGGGCGCAACGCATTCCGCCGCGGGCGCAGGGAGCGGCTACCCGCATGTGGCGGGTGATCCGAAGGCCGGGACGGCGGCGCCGGCGTTCACGCTCACCTCCGGCTCCGGGAAGCCGGTGAGCCTGTCGGACTACCGCGGCCGCACGGTGCTGCTGTATTTCCAGGAGGGCTTGTCGTGTCAGCCGTGCTGGGACCAGATCCGCGACCTCGAACAGAATCAGGCCGCGCTGCGGGCCGACGGGGTGGACGCGGTCGTGTCCATCACCACCGACCGCGCCGATTTGATCGGGCGCAAGGCCGCCGACGAGAAACTCGCAACCCCGGTGCTGTCGGACCCCGATCTTGCGGTATCGCGCGCGTATGACGCCAACCAGTACGGGATGATGGGCGATATGCGCGACGGGCACAGCTTCGTGCTGGTCGGGCCCGACGGGGTGATCCGGTGGCGCGCCGACTACGGCGGCGCCCCCAAGTACACGATGTTCCTGCCGACGGACAAGATGCTCGCCGACCTCACCACAGAGCGCGCACGGTGACCGCACCGGTGGAGATCACCCTGCTCACCCAAACCTCGTGCGGGATGTGCGAACTCGCGAAAGAAATCCTCGCCCGCCTCGGCAACGAGTATCCGCTGTCGATCACCGAAATCGACCTGGCCAGCGATGACGGCCGACGCCTCGCCGGCGACGCCGGTGTGCTGTTCGCCCCCGGCGTGCTCGTCGACGGGCAGCCGTTTTCCCATGGGCGCCTGTCGGAACGTAAACTTCGGCGCCTGCTGGATCGCCACGCCGCTGTCAGATGACCACGGGGCTGCGCTGGGTCGCGGCGGTGCTCGGCATGCTGATCGCAATGGCGGTCCTCGGGCTAGGCGCCGCCGGCACCGCCGCGGCGCACCCGACGTTGTTGTTCACTGATCCGGCTGCTGACACCGCGGTACCCGTTGCGCCGCAGGCGATCACGCTGGTGTTCAACGAGCCCGTCACCATCGGTGCCGATGCCATCGTGCTACTCGACAAGAGCGGCCGCACAGTACCGACCGGACCCGCGACGACCGCACGCGGCGGGCAGGCGCTCACCGCGCGCCCGACAGCGCCACTACCCCCGGGCAGCTACACCGTGCGCTGGCGCGCCACCGGCACCGACGGCGATCTGGTGGAGGAAGAGTTCCGGTTCGGCGTCGGTTACGCGCTGACCGCCGCCGCCCCTGGTGCCGGCGGCGCGTCGATCGCGTGGTTGTCCGCGGCGCTGCGCTGGCTGCTGTTCGCGGGATTCGCCATCGGGTTCGGCGGCCTGATCGCCCAACGATTCACCGCCACCGCGCGGGCCGAGAACCCGACGCTTCCGGCGCCGCGGTCACTGATCGCCGGCGCTCTGGTGGCCGCCTTGGCCGCCACCGCCGGGCTCGCAGCCCAGGTGGTGGTCGAGGCCGGTCGGCTAGATGTGTTGTGGCGCGACGGTTCCGGGGCCGTCGTGTCGGTTGAGGTCGCCGGGCTGGCCGCGGCGCTGGCTCTGCTGGCGATGCGACGGCGAGCATGGGCGCTGCTGCCGCTGCTGATGGTGGTCGGCGCCGAAGGGTGGCGCTCGCACGCTCACACCGCTGCCGGAGTGTGGGGGGCTGTGCTGACCGGCGTGCACCTTGGCGCCGCCGCGACCTGGGTCGGTGCGCTGGTCGCCACCACACTGGCGGTGCTGGCCTGGCGGCGCGAACCAGCGGCGGTGCGATGGGTGATTACCGGCTACATGCGGCTGGCGGTGTGGACGTTCGCCGTCGTCGTCGGCACGGGCGTGGTGTCGGCGCTGCTGCTGTTGCCGCTGTCGCAGGTGTTCTCCACCGATTACGGCCGGGTGCTGCTGATCAAACTCACCCTGGTGTCCGGCGCCGCCGCGCTCGCCCTGACCGGGCGATATATCCAACGCAGCCAGGCGTGTATCCCGAAGCTGGCCAACGTGATTCGTGCCGAAAGCCTCACCCTGGTCGCGGTGCTCGCGCTGAGCGCCACACTGGTATCCACCGCGCCTGTCAAGGGCGCGGCGCAACCGGCGCCGCCCGAGCCCACAGGCCCGGTGCTGCCGTTGGGGGCACTCGCCGGACAGATCGGGGTCGCCGTTGCCGCCAGCGACGGGCAACTGGTGGTGCGGCTCTCGGCGCCGCGACGCGGGGACTATTACGCCGCCCAACCCGACCGGCACTACACCCTGTCCGGCCGGTACGGCCGACCCGACGGCACCGAGGCTGCATTGCGGTTTCGCGGCTGCGGGCAGGGGTGCTTCGTGGCCCACCCGGTCTGGGGGGACGGCGACAACGTGCTGAGCCTGGCCGCCGGCGCCGACGACGCGAAGGGCGCGGCGGTGAGCCTATTGGTGCCGTGGCCGACCCTGCCCGGCGCCGACGACCTGGCCCGCGCGGTGGCTGCGACCCGCGCCGCCGGCAAGCTGACCGTCTACGAATCGGTCACCAGTGACTCCACCACCGGCACCGGTGAACCCACACCGCTGGATTTGTCCGCGGAATTCTTCATCTCCCAGGAACCCTTCCAAGCGGGCAGCGCCCCGCTGGCGGTTCACCTGTCGGGCGGCAGCGGGGCGACCCGGCTGGCCCTCGGATACCCCGCCGCGTCGATCAACGTGCTGCTCACCCTCGACCGGGCCGGGCGCATCACCGACGAAACCCTCACCGACCCTAGCCATCTTGTGACCAGGCGGATCGTCTATCCCGACCACGACTGACCACAACCGGTCGTGTTATCCCTCGGGTGGCTGTCGACGTGACGAGTCGTGGGCCCGAAGCGCACGCAGTTCCTCACGCAATTCGGCGATCTCGGGGTCTACGGCGGCCACGGCGGCTTCCTCGCCGTTGCCCCTCCCGCGCATCATCGGCCGTACGCAGAACACGTAGGTGAGCGTGAACGCCGCGGCGGCGACGAGCACCGCCAGCCAGGTGCTCATGGTTGCGGTCGCTGAGCGGGGCGGTC
>JAOPWF010000617.1 GCA_025965815.1 Mycobacterium sp. | reverse complement strand
CTGATCTCGACCAACAGAACCCACGCACGAACAGGAGACCGAGCGTGGCGGCGGCACGAGCCGGCAAACGGTGTTGGCGAAGTCGGCCCCGGCGCTCAGATCGTTGCAGTCAATCCCGTGGCTCACTGCCGGAAGAAACTGCCGACCGGCAAGAATCAGGCCAGGTAGGCGACCGCGTCGCGCATTCGCTCCGCCGCCGCCCGCAATGCGGCGATGTCCGGTCCCGCGCGCAACACATCCCGGGACACCGCGGGCAGCAACTGACCCGGCAGTGCCCCGCCCAGTCCACCGAGAGCGTAGGGCCGGCCGCCCTGGGCGCCTACCCCGGGTACCAGCACGGGGCCGCCCAGGTCGCTGAGATCGGGGACATCGGACAGCGTGGCTCCGACGACCACACCGACAGAACCGGGTGCCTCCGCCGCCCGGTTGACTTCAGCCGCCGCATCGACGATCGACTGCGCTACCGTGCGGCCACCGACCTGGGCCCGCTGCACCGTCGCCCCTTCGGGGTTCGACGTCGCGGCGAGGACGAAGACTCCCCGACCGTGCGCGGCGGCGGTGTCGAGCAGCGGCCGCAACGAGCCGAACCCCAGATAGGGCGACGCGGTCACCGCGTCGGCGGCCAGCGGCGATTCACCGGCCCACGCGGCGGCGTAGGCGGCCATGGTGGACCCGATGTCTCCGCGCTTGGCGTCGGCCAGCACCAGCACCCCGACATCCCGCAGGGTGGCGATGGTCCATTCCAGCACCGTGTAACCCGCCGCGCCGTACGCCTCGAAAAAGGCGACCTGGGGTTTGACCACCGCGAACCCGGCGAACGCCTCGACGCACGTCGCACAGAACGTGACCAGTCCGTCCGGTGTGTTCGGTAGACCCCATGCGCTCAGCAACTCCGGGTGCGGGTCGATGCCCAGGCACAGCGGGCCGCGGGCGGCCACCGCGTCGGCCAGCCGGCGGCCGAATGTGCCGGACACCGCTACTGTCCCAGTTCGCTGTGCAACTCCTGCAGCGACATCACGCCGATGTCACCTCGGATACCGGCCTCGATGCCCTGCACCGCGGCCGAGGCGCCCTGCACCGTCGTCACGCATGGAATGTTCATCGCGACAGCCGCCGAACGGATCTCGTAGCCGTCGATGCGGGGCCCGGAGTTGCCGTAGGGGGTGTTGATCACCATGTCCACATCGCCGGCCCGGATCGCGTCGACGGCGGACAGCGCGGGACGGCCCTCGCTCGGTTCCTCGAAATGCTTGCGCACCTCATCGCACGGAATACCGTTGCGGCGCAACATCTCCGCGGTACCTTCGGTGGCCAGAACCCGGAACCCCAGGTCGGCAAGCCGCTTCACCGGGAAGACCAGCGAGCGCTTGTCCCGGTTGGCCACCGACACGAACACGGTGCCCTCGGCGGGCAGCGACCCGTACGCGGCGGTCTGGCTCTTGGCGAACGCACTGCCGAAGTCGCGGTCGATGCCCATCACCTCACCGGTGGACTTCATCTCCGGGCCGAGCAGCGAGTCGACGCCGGACCCGTCGGCCTTGCGGAACCGGTTGAACGGCAGCACGGCCTCCTTGACCGCGATCGGAGCGTGCGGCGAGACACTCGCACCGTCCCCGCTGCGGGCCAGCACTCCCTCCTCGCGGAGCTGGGCGATGGTGGCGCCCAGCATGATCCGGGCGCACGCCTTGGCCAGTGGTATCGCGGTCGCCTTGGACACGAACGGCACGGTGCGGCTGGCCCGCGGGTTGGCCTCGAGCACGTAGAGCACGTCGTCCTTGAGCGCGTACTGGACGTTGAGCAGCCCGACGACGCCGATGCCGTGCGCGATGGCCTCGGTGGCCCGGCGCACCGACTCGATGTCCTGGCGGCCCAGTGTCACCGGGGGCAGCGCGCACGCCGAGTCGCCGGAGTGGATCCCGGCCTCCTCGATGTGCTCCATGATCCCGCCGATGTACACCTCGGCACCGTCGCACAGCGCGTCGACGTCGATCTCGATCGCGTCCTCGAGGAACCGGTCAACAAGGACCGGATGTTCGGGCGAGAGCTGGGTGGCGCGAGTGATGTAGCCGTGCAGGGTCTCGTCGTCGTAGACGATCTCCATGCCGCGGCCACCCAGCACGTAGGACGGCCGCACCAGCACCGGGTAGCCGATGTCTGCGGCGATCTTGCGGGCCTGCTCGAAGCTGGTCGCCATGCCGAACTTCGGCGCGGGCAGCCCGGCCCGGGCGAGCACCTCGCCGAACTCGCCGCGGTCCTCGGCGAGGTCGATGGCCTTGGGGCTGGTGCCGACGATCGGCACCCCGGCGTCGGCGAGCCGCTGCGCCAGTCCCAGCGGGGTCTGACCACCGAGTTGCACGATGACGCCGACCACACCCGGACCGCCTTGTCCGGACTGGGATTCGGCGTGGAACACCTCGAGGACATCCTCGAAGGTCAGCGGCTCGAAGTACAGCCGATCGGCGGTGTCGTAGTCAGTCGACACCGTCTCCGGGTTGCAGTTGACCATCACCGTCTCGAACCCGGCTTCCGACAGGGTGGTCGCCGCGTGCACACAGCTGTAGTCGAATTCGATGCCCTGCCCGATCCGGTTGGGCCCGGACCCCAGGATCAGCACCTTGGGCCGCTCAGCCTGTGGGGCCACCTCGGACTCGGCCGCCGGATCGAGTTCGTAGCTGCTGTAGTGATACGGCGTTCTGGCCTCGAACTCCGCGGCGCAGGTGTCGACGGTCTTGAACACCGGATGGATGCCGAGCCGCTGCCGCAGCGACCGCACCCCGGCCTCACCGGCCAGTTCCGGTCGCAGCGCGGCGATCTGGCGGTCCGACAGGCCGCTGTGCTTGCTGCGCCGCAGCAGTTCGCCGTCCAGCACCGGCGCGTCCAGCAGCTCGGAGCGCAGCGAACCCAGCGCCGCCACCTGCTCCACGAACCACGGGTCGATGCCGGACGCCTCGGCGACCTGCTCGACGGAAGCACCCAGTCGCAGCGCCAGTTCCACGTCGTACAGCCGCCCGTCGGTGGGGGTCCGCAGGCGCTTCAGCACCTCGTCAACATCGCCCTCGGGGTCCGCATCAGTCCAGAAGCCGGCCCTGCTGGTCTCCAGTGAGCGCATCACCTTGCCCAGCGCTTCGATGAAGTTGCGCCCCAACGACATCGCCTCCCCCACCGATTTCATGGTGGTGGTCAGTGTGGTGTCGGCGCCGGGGAACTTCTCGAAGGCGAACCGCGGCGCCTTGACGACGACGTAGTCCAGGGTGGGCTCGAAGCAGGCCGGGGTTTCCTTTGTGATGTCGTTGACGATCTCGTCCAGGGTGTAGCCGATCGCCAGTTTGGCCGCGATCTTGGCGATCGGGAAGCCGGTGGCCTTCGACGCCAGCGCCGACGACCGCGACACCCGCGGGTTCATCTCGATGACGATCAGCCGGCCGTCGTAGGGGTTGACGGCGAACTGGATGTTGCAGCCGCCGGTGTCGACGCCGACCTCACGCAGGATCGCGATACCCAGGTCGCGCATCCGCTGGTATTCGCGGTCGGTCAGCGTCATCGCCGGCGCGACCGTTACCGAGTCGCCGGTGTGCACACCCATCGGGTCGACGTTCTCGATCGAGCACACCACCACCACGTTGTCGTGGCTGTCGCGCATCAGCTCGAGTTCGAATTCCTTCCAGCCGTAGATCGATTCCTCGATCAGCACATTGGCCGACGGGGAGGCGGCCAGCCCGTCGCCGGCCATCCGCGCCACCTCGTCGAGGGTGTTGGCCATGCCGGATCCCAGGCCGCCCATCGTGAATGAAGGCCGCACCACTACGGGAAGTCCGAGTTCTTCCACGGTCTCAGTGACCTCGTCCATCGTGTAGCACACCCGCGATTTAGCGGATTCGCCGCCGACCTTGGCGACGATGTCCTTGAACCGCTGCCGGTCCTCACCGCGCTGGATGGCGTCGAAGTCGGCGCCGATCAGTTCGACTCCGTACCGCTCGAGCGCCCCGTTCTCGTACAACGCGACGGCGGTGTTGAGTGCGGTCTGCCCGCCGAGGGTGGCCAGCAGGGCATCGATCTTGTTGCCACGCGCGGCCTGTGCCGCAAGGACCCGTTCCACGAACTCCGGGGTGATGGGTTCGACGTAGGTGTTGTCGGCGTATTCCGGGTCCGTCATGATCGTCGCCGGGTTGGAGTTGACCAGGCTGACCTGCAGGCCCTCGGCCCGCAGTACCCGGCAGGCCTGGGTGCCGGAGTAGTCGAACTCGCAGGCCTGTCCGATGACGATCGGGCCCGAGCCGATCACCAGCACGTGGCGCAGGTCGGTGCGGCGTGGCATCTAGCGCTTCCCTCCCAGTACGTCGATGAACTGGTCGAACAGGTACTCCGCATCGTGCGGGCCCGCCGCCGCCTCGGGGTGGTACTGCACCGAGAAGGCGCGCCCGTCAAGGAGTTTGATGCCCTCGACCACACCGTCGTTGGCGCAGGTGTGACTGACGACGGCCCTGCCGAACGGGGTGTCGAATTCTTCACCGGCCTCGCCTTCCAGCGCGAAGCCGTGGTTCTGCGCGGTGATCGCGACCCGGCCGGTGGCGTGGTCCATCACCGGGACGTTGATGCCGCGGTGGCCGAACACCATCTTGTACGTCGAGCGACCCAGTGCCCGGCCCAGAATCTGATTGCCGAAACATATTCCGAACAGTGGTATCCCGGCGCCCAGCACGTCGCGGGTGACCTCGACCACGTGATCGGCGGTGGCGGGGTCACCGGGCCCGTTGGACAGGAATACACCGTCCGGGCTCAGTTCGGCGATCTGCTCAAACGTCGCCGAGGACGGCAGCACGTAGCTGCGGACGCCGCGGCGGGAGAAGTTGCGCGGCGTGTTGGTCTTGATGCCCAGGTCAAGGGAGGCGACGGTGTACCGGTGCGGCCCTTCGGGTTCCACGACGTACGTGCGGCCGGTGCTGACCTCGCCGGCCAGGTCGGCGCCGAGCATCGACGGCTGGCTGCGCACCCGCTCCAGCAGCACCTCGGCGTCGTCGAGAGCGTCGCCGGAGAACACCCCGGCCTTCATCGAGCCGCGGCTGCGCAGGTGGCGCACCAGCGCCCTGGTGTCGATCCCGGCGATCCCGACGATGCCCTGGCGGACCAGTTCGTCGTCCAGCGTTCCGGTGGCCCGCCAGTTCGATGACCGCGGTGACGGGTCCCGCACGGCATAACCGGCCACCCAGATCTTGTCGCCGCGGCTCTCGGCGTCCTCGTGGTTCCAGCCGGTATTGCCGATCTGCGGCGCGGTGGCCACCACGATCTGGCCGTGATAGCTCGGGTCGGTGAGGGTTTCCTGGTAGCCCGACATCCCGGTGCTGAACACCGCTTCGCCGAGCGTCTGGCCAAGCGCGCCGAACGGCGACCCGGTGAAGATCCGGCCGTCCTCGAGGACCAGTAGTGCTTGGGTCACGCCGCGTCCTCCTGGAGCCAGTTCGCGTACTCGCGGCGGTCGTTGCCGCGGAATCCGGTGTCGATCTCGGTGCCCGACGGCAGCCGCCACCGGATGGCCAGAATGCCGTGGTGCGTGAGCGCCTTACCCGCGATCCCCTTTTCCGTCCGAATCGCCGTGATGGACTCCTCCGGGATCCAGATCGGGGTCGCCCCACTGCGTTCCAGCAGGATGCCCTCGGGATAGCGGGTGAGCACCGCCTTGGCGCGGTAGCCGAGGTCGCCGACCGCGATGCGATCCAGCCAACTTGGCGATGAGCCGCTTGCGCGAAGAGAATCAGACTCCGCCAGCGTGCTGCCGACATAGAGACCGGCTGTGGGTGCGACGGTCGCGCCGCCCAGAAGGTCGGGCAGTGGCGGCAGTTCGCCGACCAGTTCGGCCTGGCGTTCGGCTCGGCGGCGCCAGCCGCGCATCATCCGCTGGATCAGGAAGGCGATGACCAGCGCCACGATGGCGGCCATGATCAGCGACGCGACAAGGGTTGCCGTGTTCATGCGCGATCCCGCTTCGCTTCTCGCTCGGCCTTCATGCCGGGCTCTTTCCGTCACGGGCGGTGACCTTGCCGCGCAGCAGCGTCAGGGTGACGGTGACGGGCAGCGTCATCGTCTCGTACGGCGTGTTGGCCGACTTGCTGGCCAGTTCCGGCCCGGCGACGGTCCAGGTGGCATCGGGGTCGACGACGGTGAGGTTGGCCGGCTCCCCGATCGCCAGCGGCCTGCCGTGATCGGGCAGTCCGGCGATGCGGGCCGGGTTCTCGCTCATCACCCGGGCGACGTCGCGCCAAGTCAGCAACCCGGGGTTGACCATCGTTTCCACCACCACTGAAAGCGCCGTCTGCAGGCCCAGCATGCCGGGGCGGGCCGCGGAAAACTCGACGCATTTTTCGTGTTCGGCGTGCGGGGCGTGGTCGGTCGCCACGCAGTCGAGGACGCCGTCGGCCAGCGCCTGGCGCAGGGCCTCGGCGTCGGCGGCCTCGCGCAGCGGCGGGTTGACCCGATTCACCCCGTCGTAGCTGGCCAGTCGGCTGTCGTCGAGCATCAGGTGATGGGGCGTGACCTCCGCGGTGATCGAGATGCCCTGCTCCTTGGCCCATCTGATGATATCGACGGTGCCCGCCGTGGAGGCGTGGCAGATGTGCACCCGTGCGCCGGCGTCGCGGGCCAACAGGGCGTCGCGGGCGACGATGGACTCCTCGGCGGCGCGCGGCCAGCCGGACAGGCCGAGCCGCGCGGCGTTGGGTCCCTCGTGCGCGACGGCGCCGACGGTCAGCCGGGGTTCCTCGGCGTGCTGGGCGATCAGCACACCGAGCCCGGTGGCGTACTCCAGTGCGCGGCGCATCACCAGCGGGTCGTACACGCACTTGCCGTCGTCGGAGAACATCCGTACCTGTCCGGCGCCGGCGGCCATCATGCCCATCTCGGAAAGCTGGGTGCCGGCCAGCCCGACGGTCACCGCCCCGACCGGGTGCACGTCGACCAGGCCCACCTGCTGGCCGCGGTGCCAGACGTGGTCGGTCACCACCGGGCTGTCGGCGACCGGGTTGGTATTGGCCATCGCGAAGACCGCGGTGTAGCCGCCAAGGGCCGCTGCCGTCGAACCGGTCTCGATGGTTTCGGAGTCTTCACGACCCGGCTCGCGCAGGTGGGTGTGCAGGTCCACGAGTCCGGGCAGGAGCACCTGACCGGACGCGTCGACGACGTCGGCATCGTCCGGAATGCTCAGCCCGGCACCCATATCGGCGATCTGCCCGTCATCGACCAACACGTCGACCGGCTCACCCTCGCCGTAGGGCCGCACCCCGCGGATCAGGACACTCATGCGCTGACCACCCGCTCTTCCGCCCCGACCAGTAAGTGGAAAAGCACCGCCATCCGCACATGCACTCCGTTGGAAACCTGTTGCAGCACCGCCGATTGCGACGAGTCGGCGACCGACGACGAAATCTCCATGCCGCGCAACATCGGGCCCGGGTGCAGGACGACGGCGTGTCCTGGCAGCATCGCCTGGCGGCGGTCGGAAAGTCCATACAGCACCGAGTACTCGCGGGCGGACGGGAAGAAGCCGCCGGTCATCCGTTCGGCCTGAACGCGCAGCATCAGCACCGCGTCGGCGACCGGCAGCTCGGCGTCCAGGTCGTGTGACACCGTGACCGGCCAGCCGGCCACGCCGACCGGCAGCAGCGTCGGGGGCGCCACCAGCACCACCTCGGCGCCGAGCGTGTCGAGCAGCATCACGTTCGACCGCGCCACCCGGCTGTGCAGGATGTCGCCGACGATCACCACCCGCTTACCTTCGACACTGCCGAGCCGCTGCCGGATGGTCAGCGCGTCCAGCAGGGCCTGGGTCGGGTGCTCGTGGGTCCCGTCGCCGGCGTTGATCACGCTCGGGCCGCCGTCGGCGGTGGCGGTCCACTCGGCGAGCTGTTGGGCCGCACCCGAGGCGGGATGCCGGATGATCAGCGCATCGGCCCCGGCGGCGCGCAGCGTCAGCGCCGTGTCCCGCAGTGACTCGCCCTTGGTCACCGACGAGCCCGACGAGCTGACGTTGATCACGTCGGCGCTCATCCACTTGCCCGCCACCTCAAACGACACCCGGGTACGGGTCGAGTTCTCGTAGAACATCGTGATCACGGTGCGGCCGCGCAGCGTGGGCAGCTTCTTGACCTCACGGCCCAGCAGCGCTTCGGCGAACCGGTCGGCGTCGTCGAGGATCGCGGTGGCCTCATCGCGGCTCAGGTCACCCGCCGCCAACAGGTGTCTCACGTCGCCTCCCCGCTGCTGATGACGACCCCGTCGCGGTGGTCGTGTTCGGCGAGCAGCACGTGCACGCTTTCGCTGCGCGAGGTGGGCACGTTCTTGCCGACGTAGTCCGCGCGCAGCGGTAGTTCGCGGTGCCCGCGGTCGACCAGCACCGCCAGCTGCACCGCTCGCGGCCGACCCAGATCCCGCAGCGCGTCCAGCGCCGAGCGGACCGAGCGGCCGGAGTACAGCACGTCGTCGACCAGGATCACCAGCGCGTCGTCCACGCCGCCTTCGGGTATCGACGTCGACTCCAGCGGACGGGGCGGCTTGATGTTCAGGTCGTCGCGGTACAGCGTGATGTCCAGCGCGCCATGCGCGACGTCGACGCCGGAGAATTCACCGATGTTGCGGGCCAACCGGGCGGCCAGGGTCACGCCGCGGGTCGGGATGCCCAGCAGAACGACCCGTGGTGCGTCGGGGGCGTCGAGGGCTGTCTTTTCGATTATCTGATGCGCGATGCGGGAAATGGTGCGGCCGACGTCCGCCGCGGACATCAATTCCCGGTCGGGGGTATTCCCACTAGACGAGCCCACGGGCGAACCAGGACCTCCTTCTCCGCCTCTCTGGACGGATCGTTAAAGGATGTCGAACTGCCGGGCAGCTTAGCACCGCGGGCTATCCTGGGAAAAATGACAGCCTCCAACCCACCGTCTGAAGTACCGCATTTTGATTTCGACGCCCTGTACCGCGGCGAAAGCCCCGCGGAGGGTATGCCGGCGATCCCCAGTCCGCCGTGGGATACCAAGGCGCCCAAGGAGAATGTCGTGGGCTGGCAAACGGCAGGCCTGGTTCGCGGCGAGGTACTCGACATCGGCTGCGGTCTCGGCGACAACGCGATCTACCTGGCGCAGCAGGGCCATTCGGTGACCGGGCTGGACATCTCGCCGACCGCCCTGATCACCGCCGAGCGGCGGGCCGCCGACGCCGGTGTCGACGTCCGGTTCGCGGTGGCCGACGCCACCACGCTGGACGGCTACACCGACGCCTTCGACACCGTGATCGACAGCGGGATGTACCACTGTCTCGACGACGACGGCAAGGGCAGCTACGCGCGCGCCGTGTACCTGGCCACCCGGCCGAACGCCCGGCTCCTGTTGAGCTGCTTCTCCGACGCCAACGACGACGAAGAGTGGCCGCGACCGACGGTCTCCGAGCAGACACTGCGGGACACCCTCGGCCCGGCCGGCTGGGACATCACCTCGCTGGAGCCGATGACGGTGCGCCGCACCGAAGGCGACACCGAGATCGAAATGGCCTTCTGGCTGGTGCAGGCACAGCGGACTTGAGCGCGCGGCCCGGTAAGGCCGCTGGGTAGTCTGGGCCCGATGAATCTCGACGGCAACCGGGCCTCCATCCGCGAGGCCTGCGGTGCCGGCCTGCTCGCCGGTGCGGTCACTCTGGTGTGGCAAAACGGAAAAGTACTGCAGGTCAACGAGATCGGATACCGCGACGTCGACGCGCGATTGCCGATGCAACGGGACACCCTGTTCCGGATCGCGTCGATGACCAAGCCCGTGACGGTGGCCGCCGCGATGAGTCTCCTCGAGGACGGCAAGGTGTCACTGACCAATCCGGTGGCGCGGTGGTTGCCGGAGTTGGCCAACATGCGGGTGCTGGTCGACCCGCACGGGCCGCTGGACCGAACCGCCGCCCCGCGGCGGCACATCACCATCGACGACCTGATGACCCATCGCAGCGGCCTGGCCTACCCGTTCTCCATCGGCGGGCCGCTGAGCCGGGCGTATGGACGGTTGTCGTTGCGCCAGGACCAGGACCGCTGGCTTGCCGAACTCGCAGCGCTGCCGCTGGTACACCAGCCCGGCGAACGGCTGACCTACAGCCACGCCACCGATGTCCTCGGGATCGCGCTGTCGCGCATCGAGGGCAAACCCCTGCAGAAGATCCTCGCCGAGCGGATCTTCCAGCCACTGGGCATGGCGGACACCGGGTTCAGCGTGGGGCCGACCGGCCGACGGCGTGCGGCGACCATGTACCAACTCGACGATTCCAGCGTCCTGCAGCACAACGTGATGGGGCCGGCGCCGATCATGCCGCCCAGCTTCTGCATGGGCGGTTCGGGCCTGTGGTCGTCCGCGGACGACTACCTGCGCTTCGCCCGGATGCTGCTCGGCGACGGAACCGTGGACGGCGTGCGGGTGCTGTCCCCCCAGTCGGTGCGGCTGATGCGCACCGATCGGCTCACCGAGGAGCAGAAGCACTTGCCGTTCCTCGGGGCGCCGTTCTGGGTGGGCCGTGGATTCGGGCTGAACCTGTCTGTCGTCACCGATCCGGCCAAGACCAAGAACCTGTTCGGGCCGGGTGGCCTCGGGACGTTCAGCTGGCCGGGCGCGTACGGGACGTGGTGGCAGGCCGATCCGTCAGCCGACCTGATCCTGCTCTACCTGATTCAGAACCACCCGAAGTTCTCCACCGACGCCGCGGCCGCCGTCGCCGGTAATACGTCGCTGGCCAAACTCCAGACCGCGCAGCCCAAGTTCGTCCGCCGCACCTACCAGGCACTGGAGCTCTGAGCCGCAGCAAGCGGCACCTTGATGCCGAGGGTGCGGCCACGGCGTAGACAGTTGGACATCGCCGCCCTGAACGCGCTCTCGGCGCCGACGTCGCACACACGACGGGCTTGTGACACCGAATGCGTATGCCATGCAGGACGGTGGTGAAGTCCAGAGCCCACTACGCCGCGAAGTCGGTCACCGAATAGGCCAGCGGGTAGGTCCCGGCTTCCCAACGCGCTTCGCCGGTGACCGGCAGCGGAATGGGTCCCTGTTCCCCGAAAGCCGCAGGCAGCAGCGCGGGATCGACGGCGCCGTCGAACATGTTAGGAGTCCAGCGCGAACGGCAGGCTGTTGGACGTGGTGATCTCTGGGCCGTCGGGGAGCTAGAAGTGTAGGTGCGGGGAGCTCGAATCGCCGCTGCTGCCCTGCTTTCCGATGACCTGGCGCTCCCGGACCTGCTCCCCGGTTCTGACCGTGATGCTGGCCGGCTGCAGATGCCGGTAGAGCGTCGCGACGCAGATGGTGACGAGGACGACGCCGCACCGGCTCACCCAAGCCATCGAACCACGTCAGGGCTTTTCGTCGTCGCCCCTCGTGCGGCCGTTGACGCGGGAGATCTGCAGCGCACGCCAGACGGGCACCTGGCGGCGTTGCGGCTGCAGGTCGGATACATCGCTCAGTGCCCTGACCACCGCCTGGGTCAGCCCGATGATGGCCGCCATCACCGGCAGCAGCGGTCTGGCCAGCGGCCGAACCGGATTGAGTCCATTGGCGGCGATCACGGTGTCGAGCCGGTTGGCGACCACATACCGTTCGATCGAGTGATACAGCCACGCGCCTGCGCCCAGCGCGTAGATCGACAACGCCGCCGAGACGAAGGCCAGGTCGAATGCGGCGCAGACGACGGCACCGAGCACAACGCTTGCCGCCACGACGCTCGCGATGACCACCCGCAGCTTCAGGCGGTTCACGCGGATGGTCCCTGCCCCCGCACCGCGGCCGCCGCCGCCCGGATCTGCGGGGTCACCAGCATGACCTGACCGAGCACGCCGTTGACGAACGCCGGGGATTCGTCGGTGGACAGCTTCTTGGCGAGCTCGACAGCCTCGTCGACGGCCACCGCCTCCGGAACGTCGTTGGCGTGCAGCAGTTCCCACACCGCGACACGCAGGATGGCCCTGTCGACGGCTGGCAGCCGCTCCAGCGTCCAGCCCTGCAGGTGCGCCGAGATCAGGTCGTCGATGTGCGCGGCGTGCTGGGTGACGCCGTGCGCGACGGTGATCGTGTACGGGTTCAGCGGCGACACGTCCTGCTGTGAATCCGCCAGTCCGGCACGCGCATCGGCCACCTCGGCGGGGGTCAGGCCGCGAGCCTCCGCCTCGAACAACACGTCGACGGCACGCTTGCGGGCCTGGTGGCGGCCCCGGTCAGGCTTGCCGTCAGGCATCGCGACACGACCGTGTGCCGTCAGGCATTCACTCGTCCCAGGTAACTGCCGTCGCGCGAGTCCACCTTCAGCTTGTCGCCGGTGTTGATGAACAGCGGCACGTTGATCTGCGCGCCGGTCTCCACCGTGGCCGGTTTGGTGCCCGCACTGGACCGGTCACCCTGCAGTCCAGGCTCGGTGTGGGCGACGACAAGCTCGACGGTCACCGGAAGCTCGAGATACAACGGCTCGCCGTCGTGGAAGGCGATCTGCACCGGCAGCCCCTCCAGCAGGAAACCGGCGGCCTCACCGACCAGTGCCTCGGACAGCGAGTTCTGCTCGTAATTCTCACTGTCCATGAAGACGAAGTCGGAGCCGTCGCGGTACAGGTAGGTGGCGTCGCGCCGGTCGACCGTCGCGGTCTCCACCTTCACCCCGGCGTTGTAGGTCTTGTCCACCACCTTGCCAGACAGCACGTTCTTCAGCTTGGTGCGTACGAAGGCAGGCCCCTTGCCCGGCTTGACGTGCTGGAACTCGGTGATGGTCCACAGCTGGCCGTCGATCTGCAGGACGAGCCCATTCTTGAAGTCGGCGGTCGATGCCACGGTCGGTTGTTCTCCTAGCCTCTAAAGGATCATTAGTTCCCGCGGGAACTGGGTAAGTAACTCCGGGCCCTGTCCACCTACGACCAGGGTGTCCTCGATGCGGACACCGCCGCGATCGGGCAAGTAGACGCCGGGCTCCACAGTCACCGCTGAACCAGCAAGAAGTGTACCGACGGCCAGTGCATTGATTCCCGGCGCTTCGTGGATCTGCAACCCCACGCCGTGGCCGAGCCCGTGCCCGAAGCAGTCCCCGTAACCCGCGTCGGCGATGACCTGCCGCGATGCCGCGTCGATATCGCGCAGCGCCACGCCCGGCGCCAGTGCCTCGCGCCCGGCCCGCTGAGCATGTAAGACCAGGTCATAGATGTCGAGCTGCCACTGCACCGCCGACTCGAGCACGAAGGTGCGGGTCATGTCGGAGTGGTAGCCGGCGACCAGGGCGCCGAAGTCGATCTTGACGAAGTCACCTTCGGCCAGCACCGCATCCGTCGGCCGATGATGCGGTATCGCGGAATTCGCGCCGGCAGCGACGATGGTCTCGAACGACACCCCGTCGGCGCCGTGTTCGAGCATCAGCTCCTCGAGTTCCCTGCCGACCTGACGCTCGGTGCGCCCGGGCCGCAAGCCGCCCCGCTCGACCAGCTCGGCCAGCGCGGAGTCGGCCGCCTCGCAGGCCACCCGCAGCAGCGCGATCTCGCCCAAGTCCTTGACCTCACGCAGCGCCTCCACCGTTCCCGGCGCCCGGACCAGCTCAGTGGCGGCCGGATCGACCTCACGCGAAAGAATGTCGAAGCCGTCGACGGTCACCACGTGGCTTTCGAAGCCGAGCCGGTGCACGCCGTCGGCGGTCGCCCGACCCACCAGGTAGCGCGAGACCGCACGTTCGATGCAGATCTCCAGATCCGGTGCCTGCTGGGCCGCCTGGGTGCGATAGCGCCCGTCAGTCGCCAGCACCGGCTTCTGATCGCCGGCGTAGACAAGCAGCGCCGCGTTGGAGCCGGTGAACCCGGACAAATAATGCACGTTGACCAGGTCGGATACCAGCATCGCGTCCAGTCCGGCGGTGTTGAGCCGCTGCCGGAGACGCTCCCGGCGCTGCGAAATCGTCACGCTCCTTGACGCTACTCGCTACGCTGTGCCCCCATGAGTAAGTGGTTGCTGCGCGGACTGGTATTCGCGGCCCTGATGGTGGTCGTCCGGTTGGTGCAGGGCGCACTGATCAACGCCTATGAGACACACGCGGGATTGATCAGCCTGGTACTGGTTGTGCTGTTCGCCATCGCGGTGTTCGTCTGGGGCCTGTTCGACGGCCGCAGCGACGCGAAATCGGAGCCCGACCCGGATCGACGCGCCGACCTGGCGATGACCTGGCTGCTGGCCGGGCTGTTCGCCGGCGTGGTCAGCGGCGCGATCGCATGGTTCATCTCGCTGTTCTACAAGGGCCTCTACGTCGAGGGGCTGGTGAACGAGGTGACGACCTTCGCGGCGTTCACCGCACTGCTGGTGTTCCTACCCGCGATCGCCGCGGTGGCGCTGGGCCGCTGGCTCGTCGACCGCAACGCGCCGGACGTGCCCCGCAGACAGCACTACTCCACTCAGGACGACGAACGGGCGGACACCGATGTGTTCGAGGCCGTCCGCCACGACGACGGACACACAGCATCGGTGGCGGCGCACGGCGGCGCGGCACACGACGGCGACGAGCCGGCGCCGACCACGACGCGACGCGAAGATCAGCCCTGAGCGGCTAATCCAGCGAGGCCAGGTAACGCAGCGCCAACACGTCGCCTGTCATTCCTGCACTCCCAGTTCCGAGTACGCCGCGGCCAGCAGCGAGGGGTCGGGCCCTTCCAGGCGCCCCGGCTTGGCCAGCCCGTCCAGCACGATGAAGCGCAGCACGCCCGCCCGCGTCTTCTTGTCACCGGTCATGTATTCCAGCAGCTGGGGCAGCGCGTCGGCGTCGTAGCCGACTGGCAGCCCAAGCGACGTCAGGACCGCCCGGTGCCGGTCCGCGGTCTCATCGTCGAGCCGCCCGGCCAGCCGGCCCAGTTCGGCGGCGAACACCAGACCCACCGAGACAGCGGCGCCGTGCCGCCACTGGTAGCGCTCCCGACGCTCGATCGCGTGCGCCAGAGTGTGTCCGTAGTTGAGGATCTCGCGCAGCGCAGATTCCTTCTCGTCGGCGGCGACCACATTGGCCTTCACCGTGACCGCACGGCGGATCAACTCCGGCAGCACCTCGCGGCCCGGGTCGAGCGCGGCCTGCGGATCGGCCTCGATCAGCTCCAGGATCACCGGATCGGCGATGAAGCCCGCCTTCACGATTTCGGCCATGCCGGCGATGATCTCGTTGCGCGGCAACGTTTCCAGGGTCCCCAGGTCGACGAGAACGGCGGCCGGCTGGTGGAATGCGCCGACCAGGTTCTTGCCCGCGTCGGTGTTGATACCGGTCTTTCCGCCCACCGCCGCGTCCACCATGCCGAGCAGGGTCGTCGGCACGTGCACGATGTCCACACCGCGCAGCCAGGTGGCGGCCGCGAACCCGGCGACGTCGGTGGCCGCTCCCCCGCCGAGGCTGACGACGGCGTCCTTACGCCCGACGCCGATGCGACCCAGCACCTCCCAGATGAACCCCACGACGGGGAGTTCCTTACCGGCCTCGGCGTCGGGAATCTCGACGCGGTGAGCGTCAATGCCCTTGTCGGACAAGTGGCTACGGATGGCCTCCGCCGTCTGCGACAGCGTCGGCTGGTGCAGGATCGCGACCTTGTGCCTGCCCTCGAGAACATTGCCCAGCTCGCCGAGCAGGCCCTTGCCGATGACGACCGGGTACGGCGGGTCGACGGCCACCTCGACGGTGACGACCGGAGCCGCCGGGCCGGCGACATTGGGCACAGCGGTGGTGTCAGTCATTGCGGGCCTCCGCGCGTCGGGCGGCCAATGCTGCGGGCGTGGCCGGGGTGGGCGGAGCATCGGACGCCTGCGGCGGGGTCAGGGTGGCGGGGCCGCGGCGCCACGACGAGCGGCGGCGGCGCGGCCTGTCGGACGGCTGCGGGTTCTCCAGCCGGGACACGATATAGCGCACCACGGCTCCGGGGTTGCGGCGGTTGGTGTTCACACGAATGGTGGCCACCTCGCGGTACAGCGGAACGCGTTGCGTCGTCAGGGTGCGGAATTTCTCGGCAGGGTCGACGCCGGCAAACAGCGGCCGCGCGGTGTTGACACCGGTGCGGCGCACCCCTTCGGCGACGTTGATCTCCAGATAGATGACCGTGTGCCCGGCGAGCGCCTCGCGCACGCCGGCGCTGGTGATGGCGCCGCCACCGAGCGACAGCACACCGTCGTGTGCGGTCAGCGCGGCGCGCACGACTTCTTCCTCGATGCGGCGGAACTCCTTCTCGCCGTCGTTCGCGAAGATGTCGGCGATGGTCCGGCCGGTGGTCTCCTCGATCACGGCGTCGGTGTCGAGCGGGCTGACGCCCATCGCCTTCGCCAGCCGCCGTCCGATGGTGGACTTGCCCGAGGCGGGCAACCCGACAAGCACTGCTTTCGGTGCCATGGGACTACCCGGACGCCCGCGCGACGTCGGGGCTCTTCGGCTCGCGCTCAGCCACCGCCCGCAGGTAGGCCTGGATGTTGGCGCGGGTCTCTCCCAGCGAGTCGCCGCCGAACTTCTCCAGCACTGCACGCGCGAGCACCAGGGCCACCATGGTCTCCACCACGACGCCCGCGGCCGGTACCGCGCACACATCGGAGCGCTGGTGTATGGCGACCGCCTCGTCGCCGGTGGACATGTCGACGGTGGCCAGTGCCCGCGGCACAGTCGAGATCGGCTTCATCGCCGCGCGCACGCGCAGCGGCTGACCGTTCGTCATGCCGCCTTCCAGCCCGCCTGCGCGATTCGTCGAGCGCATCACTCCACCCTGACCGGGATACATCTCGTCGTGGGCGAGGCTACCGCGGCGGCGCGCGGTTTCGAAGCCGTCGCCGATCTCAACGCCCTTGATCGCCTGGACGCCCATCACCGCTCCGGCGAGCTGGCTATCCAGTCGGTTGTCGCCGCTAGTGAACGAGCCAAGGCCGACGGGCAGGCCGCTGGCGACGACCTCGACCACACCGCCGAGGGTGTCGCCTTCCTTCTTGGCCGCCTCGATCTCGGCGATCATGGCGGCTTCGGCATCCTTGTCGTACGCACGCACGGGGCTGGCGTCGATGCCGGGCAGGTCGCTGGGCATGGGCGGCGGGCCGTCGTACGGCTGCGACGAGCCGATCGAGATGACGTGTGAGAGCACCTCGACGCCAAGGGCCTGTCGCAGAAATGCCCGCGCGATGGTGCCTGCGGCGACGCGGGCGGCGGTCTCGCGGGCACTGGCCCGCTCCAGCACCGGGCGGGCGTCGTCGAAGCCGTACTTGAGCATGCCTGCGTAGTCGGCGTGGCCCGGTCGCGGCCGGGTGAGCGGCGCATTGCGGGCGACTTCGTCGAGGATGGCGGGGTCGACCGGGTCGGCGGCCATCACCGTTTCCCATTTGGGCCATTTGGTGTTGCCGATCTCGATCGCGATCGGGCCGCCGAGCGTGATGCCGTGCCGGACACCCGCGAGCATGGTGACCTGGTCCTGCTCGAACTTCATCCGGGCGCCGCGGCCATACCCAAGTCGGCGGCGGGCCAGCTGACCTGCGATCTCGGCGGAGGTGACGTGGACCCCTGCGACCATGCCTTCGACCACGGCCACTAACGCGCGACCGTGGGATTCACCAGCTGTGGTCCATCGCAACACGCGTCCCATCTTCCCACGACGGGCTTACACGACCGATTCGTGTGCGTTTGGTGCGCTCATCGCGCTCAGCACCCCAAATTGCACACAAATCCCTCAGCGGGCTTTACGAGGACCACAAGCGGGCGGTAACGGTCCGGAAACAGCGTGGCCTCACCGTCAGAGAGT
>JAOPWF010000604.1 GCA_025965815.1 Mycobacterium sp. | reverse complement strand
GGCTGACATTGGGCGTGCTGGTCTCGGGTCCCGCGGACGTCGCCGGCGGCCCCGAACTGCGCGCAGAAGTCGAGGCCGCGATCCACGGCGTCGGCCTTGATGTGTCGATCGAGCGCAGCGACGGTGTGCCCGTCATGCGCGAACCGTCCACGCACACCATCGTGGTGCTGGGCCGGCCGATCACCGCCGAGGCGTTCGGGGTGGTGGCCCGCGAGGCGGCCGGGCTGGCGGTCAACATCGACTTCATCCGCGGCGTCTCCGACTATCCGGTCACCGGACTCGAGTTGCGGGTGTCCGTGCCGCCCGGCACGGAGCGACAGCTGCAGACCACGCTGGCGCGGGTAGCCGTCGACGAACGGGTCGACATCGCACTGGAGGACTACAGCCTGTCCCGACGGGCCAAGCGCCTCATCGTCTTCGACGTCGACTCGACCCTGATTCAGGGTGAGGTCATCGAGATGCTCGCCGCCCGGGTGGGGGCGCAGGACGCGGTCGCGGAGATCACCGAGGCCGCGATGCGCGGTGAGCTCGACTTCACCGAATCGCTGCACCGACGGGTCGCCACCCTCGCGGGTCTGCCCGCCGAGGTGCTCGACGAGGTCGCTGACGAACTGGAGCTCACGCCGGGCGCCCGCACCACCCTGCGCACGTTGCGCAGGTTGGGGTTTCACTGCGGCGTGGTGTCCGGCGGCTTCCGGCAGGTCATCGAACCGCTGGCGCACGAGCTGATGCTGGACTTCGTGGCGGCCAACGAACTGGAGATCGTCGACGGCAAGCTCACCGGCCGCGTCCTCGGACCGGTCATCGACCGGGCCGGTAAGGCCAAGGCGTTACGGGATTTCGCGCAGCAGGCCGGCGTGCCGATGGAGCAGACCGTCGCGGTCGGCGACGGTGCCAACGACATCGACATGCTCGCGGCGGCCGGTCTCGGGGTGGCGTTCAACGCCAAGCCGGCGCTGCGGGAGGTCGCCGACGCGTCGCTGAGCCACCCGTACCTGGACACGGTGCTGTTCATCCTCGGTGTCACCCGCGGGGAGATTGAGCGCGCGGACGCCGTCGACGGGCTGGTGCGCCGGGTGGAGATCCCGCCGGAGTAGGCCGGAATTGCGTTGGGCGCCAGGCGATCAGATGACGACGGTGCCGGTTTCCGGCGCGGCCGAGCCGGTGATGCCGCGCCAGGCGCGCGCCAGCAGTTCGATCGCTTCGGTGAGCTGTTCCTCGGGCAGCGTGTAGGGCACCCGGATATAGCGCTCCAGCGTGCCGTCGACGCCAAACCGCGGACCCGGCGGTATGTCGAGACCGAGCCGCGATGCCGCCGCCGACAGTGCTGAGCTCATCGGCGCGGGCAGACGCACCCACAGCGACAGTCCACCGGTCGGCTCACCGGTGCCCGTGCAGGGCCGCCAATCGGGCAACTGCTCGGCGAGCAGCGATCGCAGCAGCGTCCTGCGGGCCCGGACCATCTCGCGCCGGTCCGGAAGCACATCGTCGGCGACCGCGAGAAGCTTTGCCGCAGCGAGCTGTTCGAGGATCGGAGTACCCATGTCCACCGACGGTCGCAGGGCCGCGATCGTCGCCAGGGTGCCACGTTCGGCGCGAATCCACCCGATCCGCAGGCCGCCCCAGAACGACTTGGACACCGAGCCGATGGTCAACACCAGGTCGCGGCGGCTGGTCATCGCCGCGGCCACCGGGCGCGGCACCGGCGCATCCAGCCACATGTCCGACATCGTCTCGTCCACGATGGTGCGGGTCCGGGTGGCGGAGATGATGTGCGCCAATTCCTTTCGGGCATCGGCCGGCATCGTCAGACCCGTCGGATTCTGGTTGTCGGGCACGAGGTAAGCCAGGTTGGGGGCGAGCTGGCGCACCGCAATGTGCAACGCATCCAGATCCCAACCGTTGTCGGCGGCATCGATGTTCAGCGGTGCCGGCACCGGGCGGGCACCGGCGGCGGTGATGGCGGCCAGCGCGCCGGGATACGTGGGCTGCTCGACGAGCACCCGGTCGCCCGGTTGGGTGTAGGTGCCAAGGATCAGTCCAATGGCATGCAGCGCGCCGGTGGTCACCATGACCTCGCCCGGCTCAGTGGGAAGCCCACGGGTGCAGTACCGATCGGCGATCGCGGCGCGCAACACCGCGACACCGGAGAGTTCGTGGCCGGGCTGGTGCAGATAGGCGGTCACATCGTGGGCCGCCTCGGTCAACGCGTGCAGCACCGCGCCGGCGGGTGCGGGCAGCGCAGCGACGGCGAGGTTCACCGGCAGCGGCGCGGCAGCGGCGGGCCGCGCAGGCATCGTCGGCAGGGCGGTGGTACTGCGCGCGCCGCGGCGGGCCTGCAGATAGTCGTCGTCGCGCAGTTGTGCGTAGGCCGCCGTCACCGTCGTGCGGGACACGTACAGGGCGTCGGCCAGCGCTCGCTCGCTGGGCAGGCGCGCCCCGACGGGGATCCGCCCGTCGACGATGAGCAGCCGAATCCCGTCGGCGAGGCCCTGGTACGCCGGCCCGGCGTCACCGGCCGTGCGCCAGTTACCCAGTTCCCGGGCCAGGCGGTGTGCGTCGAGCGTCAGAGCGGGCGAGTGTGTCAACATTTGTGGCCAGTATGAGCCAACTGGCTATTGATAGGCAAGCCACTCGAAGCCGATTATCGAGTTATGGCTACACACTGGATCTCTCGACTGGCACGAGCGTGTGCCACGCTGTTCCGGTCGCCAATGGCGGCCGGGTACCCGGGCGGCTCGATAGACCGGGATGCAGATCGTGACGCGGACGCCCGCCGGGTGCGCAGCGAGCTGGACGCGATTCGGGTGCACTTCCCGGATCACGCATAGTGGTCACCGTGACGAAACCCCGAGCGACGCTGCGTGGCACCGCGCTGCTGGTCGGATTGACGGGTTACGGCTTCTCGATGGCGATGATGGTCCGCGCCGGCTTCGGCCTCGACCCGTGGGACGTGTTCCACCAGGGCCTGTCGCGGCACACCGGGATGACGATCGGAATAGCGTCGGCCGTCGTCGGTGTCGCCGTGCTGCTGGCGTGGATCCCGCTGCGCAACCGCCCCGGCGTCGGCACCATCGCGAACGTCATCGTCATCGCGATCACCGTCGACGCGGGCATGGCGCTGCTGCCCCCGCCGTCGGCCGTGCCGGTGCGCGTCGCGCTGATGTCGGGCGCGGTCCTGCTCAACGCGGCGAGCACGGTGCTCTACGTCGGTGCCGGGCTCGGACCGGGCCCCCGCGACGGGCTGATGACCGGCATCGTCGTCCGCACCGGGCTCTCGGTGCGGCTGGTTCGGACCGGCATCGAGGCCGCGGCGCTGGGGGCCGGCTGGCTGCTGGGCGGAAGTGTCGGATTCGGCACCGTCGTCTACGCGTTCGGCATCGGGCCGCTGGTTCAGCTGATGCTGCGGGTCACCCCGGACCGCGTGCTGGCCCGTAGCGGGTGGGCCGCCGTCGCCGAATCCAGCGATTTGGGCGTGCCCAGGAGCGGTCAGCACCGCTCAACACGCCGAAATCGCAAGAGCGCCCCGGCACACGCGACGACCTCCGGGTACGGCACCATGGTCGAGTGTCCGACACCAGCGACGATGCAGTCGACCCCGACCTGCTGATCGACTTCGCACGGGTGACGCTGCGGCGCGGCGGCAACGTCCTGGTCGGCCCCGTGACCTGGGCGGTCGAACTCGACGAACGCTGGGTGGTCCTGGGGCCCAACGGCGCAGGTAAGACCTCGCTGCTGCGGATCGCGGCGGCCGCCGAGCATCCGTCCTCCGGGACGGCCTTCGTGCTCGGGGAGCGGCTGGGCCGCGTCGACATGGCCGAGCTGAGGGCCCGCGTCGGCCTGAGTTCGTCGGCGTTGGCGCAGCGGGTGCCCGGCGCCGAGGTGGTGCGCGATCTGGTCGTGTCCGCCGGCTACGCCGTGCTCGGCCGCTGGCGGGAGAGATACGAGGACGTCGACTACGAACGCGCGCTGGACATGCTGGAGAGCCTGGGCGCCGAGCATCTGGCCGACCGCACCTACGAAACCCTGTCCGAGGGTGAGCGCAAGCGGGTCCTGATCGCCCGCGCGCTGATGACCGACCCCGAGTTGCTGCTGCTGGACGAACCGGCTGCCGGGCTGGACCTCGGCGGTCGCGAGGAACTGGTGGCCCGGCTGGCCGACCTCGCGGCCGACCCGGATGCCCCGGCAATCGTGCTCGTCACCCACCACGTCGAGGAAATCCCGCCCGGCTTCAGCCACTGCCTGCTGCTGTCGGAGGGCAAGGTCGTCGCCGCCGGGCTGCTGCCGGACGTGCTGACCGGGGAGAACCTGTCCAGGGCATTCGGCCAGTCGATCGCTCTGGACATCATCGACGGCCGCTACTTTGCCCGCCGTATCCGCACCCGAGCCGCGCACCGGAGGCCATTGTGACCGCTGCACCCGATCCGTTGGTCCCACGGCCGGCCGCGACCGTCATGCTGATCCGCGACACGGCCGACGGCATCGGGGTGTTCCTGATGCGGCGGCACTCGGCGATGGAGTTCGCCGCCGGGGTGATGGTGTTTCCCGGCGGCGGCGTCGACGACCGTGACCGCAACGCCGACATCGTCTGGGAGGGTCCAGGGCCGCAGTGGTGGGCGGAGCGGTTCGGAATCGAGCCCGACCTGGCCGAGGCGCTGTTGTGCGCCGCGGCCCGCGAGACCTTCGAGGAATCCGGCGTGCTGTTCGCCGGGCCGGCCGATGATGCGCACAGCATCGTCAGCGACGCCTCGGTGTACCGCGAGGCTCGCGCGGCGCTGGCCGACAACACGCTGTCGTTCGCGGACTTCCTGGTGCGCGAAAACCTGGTGCTGCGCGCCGACCTGTTGCGGCCGTGGGCGAACTGGGTCACCCCCGAGGAGGAGCGCACCCGCCGCTACGACACCTATTTCTTTGTGGGAGCGCTGCCGGAAGGCCAGCGCGCCGACGGCGACAACAGTGAGACGGACAAGGCGGCCTGGTCGGTTGCCGAGGCCGCGATCGAGGATTTCGCGGATGGCCGCAGCTTCCTGCTGCCGCCGACCTGGACGCAGCTGGATTCGGTGGCGGGCCGCACCGTCGCCGAGGTGCTGGCCGTCGAGCGCCAGATCGTGCCGGTTCAGCCGACCCTGCACCAGCACGACGGCAACTGGGAGATCGAGTTCTTCGACTCGGACCGGTACAACGAGGCCCGGCAACGACGGGCTCCGGCGGGCTTGGGGCACCTCCCGCTTGCGGGGGAGAGCGAAGCGACCCGGGATCGTCGACGGTGAACGAGTTCGTCAGCGTCGTCCTCAGCGTGGGAGCCGGCGACGACAATCCCGGTATCGGCACCCTGGTGCTGTCGCGGCCGCCGTCCAATGCGCTGACCCGTCAGGTGTATCGGGAGTTGATCGGCGCGGCCGACGAACTCGGCAGCCGGGACGACGTCGCCGCGGTGATTCTGTACGGCGGCCATGAGATCTTCTCCGCCGGCGACGATGTGCCGGAGTTGCGCACGCTGAACCCGCAGGAAGCGGAACTGGGCGCCCGGGTGTGCCGCGACGCCGTCGACGCGCTGGCCGCCATCCCGAAGCCCACCGTGGCCGCGATCACCGGCTACGCCCTGGGCAGCGGGCTGACCCTGGCGTTGGCCGCGGACTGGCGCGTCAGCGGTGACAACGTCAAGTTCGGCGCGACCGAGGTGCTGGCCGGGCTGATCCCCGGTGGCGGCGGGATGGCGCGGCTGGCCCGCACGGTCGGAGTCAGCAAGGCGAAGGATCTGGTGTTCAGCGGGCGCTTCGTCGACGCCAGGGAAGCCCTGGGAATGGGACTGATCGACGGGATGGTCGCCCCCGACACCGTCTACGACGCGGCCGCGGCCTGGGCGCGGCGATTCCTCGGCTCGCCGACGCGCGCGCTGGCCGCCGCCAAGGCCGTCATCGATGCGCGCCCCGAATGGACCGTTGTCGAACGGGCCGATGACGAGCGCCGTCGCTACGTGGAGGTCTTCGCCGACAGCCAGTCGGAACACCACCGCAGCTTCGTGACGAACGTCGAGGGCCGTTAGGC
>JAOPWF010000155.1 GCA_025965815.1 Mycobacterium sp. | reverse complement strand
TCCCGTTATCGCGGCGACGACATGGATCACCTGGTCGTGGTCGGCATAGGTGGCGTAGGCCGCGCGGCGCACATACAGCTCGGCCAGGGCGGAGTCGGCAAGGGCGGCTGCGTAGCGGCTGTACTCGCCGCAGGCGTCTGCCGGGTTATGGGCGTGGATGTCGATGAGTTCGGCGGCGGCGTCGCGGTATAGCTCGGAGCCGGCAGGGGCGGCGGGGCCGTCCTGCTCCACCATCGTGTAGCGACCGATGTGCTGGCCGGCCCGGGTTCCGGCGGACCAGACGCTGCGGGGGCTCGTGAACAGCCCGGCGACGCGGCCGCGACGGACGGGTCGGCGATCCTCGAGGAGGTCGAGCAGCGCGGCGACCGATGCGGCGTCAAGCAGCTGAGCCGGGGCGGCCGGGCTCGTGTTCGCTGCGCGGCTACCGCGTAGCGGGCTCGTGACGAGTCCGTCGTCCTCGACCGTGGAGGGGGCCGTCGAGGTGGTGGCGGCGCCGGTGAAGGCGGAGAGGATCAGGCGACGCTCTTCGGCGTGCTCGCGTCGCGAGCGGCGGCGCCGGCGGCCGGCGCTGACCGCCCAGATGACGAGCAGCAGGAGCAGGGCGCCGATCAGTATCACGTTGACGACGAACTCGGCCATGGCGCTTCCTTTCGATGCGGATGCTCCTCAGCGGTGGACGTCGGCGACGAGCCAACAGCCGCTGATGCGGGCGACGATGAGTTGGGCGGCCAGCTGCGAGAGCTGAACCTGCCCGGTGGCGCAGCTGAGGGTGCTAATGGCGGTGAGGTAGACGACGTGCCGGTCGGGGCCGGTAGGGGCGTCGCTGGGGATGGTGATGGCCAGCTGGCGCAGGCCGGTGACGCACTTGCGGGCCCGGATCTGTACCCAGGTGCTGCCTCCCCCGCCGTGGTGTTGCTGCGCCTCGGCGGTGGCTTCGGCGCCGGTGACGAACGCCTGCGCCCGTTCGGTCCAGGTGCCGGGCTCGGGGTCGTGGTAGGAGCTGGAGTTCGAAGCGATCGCCCAGGCCTTGGCGACCGCGACGGGCGAGCCGGTCGCCGTGGTGGCGTCGGGAATGGTCGGTGTGCTGATCGCTGGGTCCGGGCGGCCCGGGCTGGTCACCGCCGTCGTGGGTCGGGGTGATTCCGTCGGAATCAGCGTGCCGCTGGGTCCGGCCGGTGAGGTGGTGTCGACGTGTCTGGGGCGGGTCTGGTGGGCGATGTGCTCGGCACTGACGGATGGGTCCGAGCTGCTGTGGTGGGCGCTGCAGCCGGCGGTGAGCACGGCTGCTGCGCTGGTGGCGAGGACGGCGGTCAGGAGGCGTCGGGTGGTCATGAGGTCGGGCCCTCAGACCTTGGGCCGCAGCGCGCCGACATATCCCGACTTGTACGAGGGTTCATCGACGGACACGATCTCGACGACGGCGCCCGAGTGCGGGGCGTCAACGACCTTGCCGTTTCCGATATACATGCCGGTGTGTCCCGGCGGCGAACCCTCGAACATCATCATGTCGCCCGGTTGCAGCTGGCTCTTGTCGGTGATGTGGGTGAACCTGGGGTCGGTCCACATCGCCCCGGTCAAGTGCGGGACGCTCACGCCGGCCTTGCCCCAGGCGTAGAGCATCAGCCCAGAGCAGTCGAAACCGACGACGTGGCAGTCGTTGGAGCCGTCGGTACCTGCGACGCACTGGCCGAGTGTCGGGCCGCTAAGGTTGCCACCGGCGAAGGTGTAAGGCACGCCGAGCTGGGACAGGACGGCGTTGACGGCGATCTGGGCTCTCGGATTGCCCGGCCGATCGACCTGCGGGCCACAGCCGGTGGCATGTTGGCCGGTAAGGGCCGCCACGATGACCATGGCTGACTGCTCCCATTGGGCGTAGGCACCGGGATAGCCGGAGCGCTGGACGGCCTGCGCGGCGTCGGTGAGGGCCATGTCCTGCCAGCCGCTGATCCGCTGCAAGTGGGCGTAGAACGCGGTCGCGGCGTAAGTGGGGTCCATGACCTGGGCGACGGTCCCCCACCCGCGCGTCGGGGTCTGCTGGAACAGCCCGTACGCGCCGGCCCGCCCGCCGCGGATGTTGACGAACTTCGACTCCTGGGCGGCGGTGGCCACCGCGATGACCAGTCCGCGCGTGGGAACGCCCATGCCGGTGCCGACCGACACGATGGTGCGGGCGTTGAAGAGTCGTTCCCCGTCGAGCTTGAAGCTGTCGGTGGAGTTCGTGGTCGAGGTAACAGTGATATCGCCGGTCGAGGCGCCCCCATCCGAGCTGGTTCTTCCGGCGCCCAGATAGCCCGTGAGGGTCTTGGCGAGGCCACTCAGACCTGCGTCGGTGGGTTTGCCGCCGCTCCACCAGTCCGCGTGCTGCTTGACGGCCGCGGCGAAATCCACGATCTGCCAGCCGGATTGAGTCGACGGATCACTCGGGTTTGCGAGGTTCTCGGCAGTGACGATCTTGGTGTAGGAGTCCTTGCCGGGTGCGGTGACCCAGTAGACGGTGCGCCCGGAAAGCATCAGCATCAGTTCGTCGATGCGAGCGGTGTAGGCGGGTTGGGTGCTGGTGTCGTCCTCGGCCAAGGAGATCACGAACGTACCGGGAGCCGTGTCGGGCACGCTGTTGAGGGTGTTCTCGCCCTGCTGTGCGGTGCGGCCAGCCTTCACGTCCGCGCTGACCTTGCCCCCGGCGAGCTCGGCGGGCAGCTTTCCGGCGAGACCCGTCAAGGTGGAGTCGCCAAACACCTGGACACCGGGGCCGCCGACGCTGGTGGGCAGCTCGCAGGACGTCTGCCCCGAGGCTGTGCTGTTGACCTTCGCGCCGATCGCGGCGAACGACACGACCAGGCAGATGATGAAAAGGCCTACGCCGCCGAAGCCGCTGAGCAGCTTGACGATCCTCGCGGCTGCGCGGGCGCCTTTCGGCACGGTGCGGCGTCGCATCCTCATTCGGCGCTCCTGGGCTTGCGCGAAGGCTGTATTCACCCCGCACAAGTGCCATGGCGTGCCTGAAACACGACAAGTCGGCCGACATATCCTCGATTTGATGCTCCCCTCGCATTGCTTGCTGCGGCGCTCGGTTATCCGGCGCTAGCCAGGGCTGCGTGGGAGGGCAGCAGCCGGTCAGCACTGCCTACATGGCATCGCGGTCGGCAACGGTGACCTCGAGTCGGGCAGGGCCGTCGACGGCTTACATTGTCGGTGTCTTCGGCCACGTCGAGGGCGCCGACGTTGGCGCGGACAGGCTGGCTCTTGTTTGGCTTCGTCAATTCCGGTTCGAACGCTTGGTCGGTGATGTTGTCGGTCATCGCGTAGATGCCCGCGCCGTTGCCCGCTAGTCGGCATGAGCGAGCGGTCGGGGAGCTCCCAGCTGCTGAGGCAAGTTACCGCCGCGGGAGCGGGAGGTGAGCGATGACCGACCGGATGGGCGCGGCGCCACGGCCGGTGGCATCAGAACCGGATGCCATCGCCCTTCTGCCGCCCGACCCTTTCCTGCT